>JAJRZR010000069.1 GCA_024275145.1 Deltaproteobacteria bacterium
AAATCTGTTCGATCAGGGCAGCGTCAGGGAGTTCAACGCACATATTGTTTCCGGCAACCCGCTTAATTTCCAGGGTCTTGATGCCCGCCTGAAAAGGGATATGAAGCGGACGGGTCGCAAATCGGCCATCATAACCTTTGATGCCGAGGTGAAGGGCATCAAGCTCGTGGTGGCAATGCTGTACAGCGATTTCAGAAGCGGTACGGTGGGATCCGCAGAGGGGGAAAAATTCGTGAGGGCATGTGACCGTGCAAGAACGACAAGGCGGCCTTTTCTCGCCTATATCCATACTACTGGAGGTATCCGCATCCAGGAAGGTACACTGGGCGTGGTCCAGATGCCAAAATGTACGGTGGCAGTGCGTGAGTACATAGACTCGGGCGGCCTCTATATGGTCGTATACGACAACAATTCATATGCCGGGCCGGTGGCAAGCTTTTTGGGTTGTTCCCCCTACCAGGTAGGTATCAGGTCCTCGAGGATAGGTTTTGCCGGCCCCAGGGTGATCAGGGAAACCACCGGGCAGGATGTTCCGCCCGACTATCACAGTGCCAGAAATGCCTTGAAGCGGGGGCACATACAGGGCATATGGGACAGGCGTGAGTTCAGGAAGAATCTCTATGACGCCCTGGTGACCATGGGAGGGCCGAATCTCTATTACAAATAGGATGCAGGGAGCAGGAAAGTGGTCCCTGTAAGAAAGAAAGATTTTTCACGGAACCGTTTAAATGGATATCAATCTCAATGACCTCTTGAGGCGTTATAAGTCCCACCCCTTTGAGGATTACAAGCTGGAGACACCCCATACCGGCACCATCTCCTTCAGGGTCAGGGATGGGCAGCCTGTCAAGGGACCAAGCGGTAAATGGCTCCACAAGCCTGGGAGTCTCCTTTACGTGCTGGAAAGGGAAAAAAATCCCAAAAGGATATACGCACCCTGTAACGGTGAAGTCGCACACGTGCGCATGGAACTGGACGGCCGGTTCGTGGAGGCCGGTGAAGAGGTGCTTTCCATTCGTCACCGTCTGGGCAAGGAGGAAATCATTGACCGCATCCTTACCCAGGTGCTTTCTATCTTTGAGGCGCCTCAACGCGCACGTTTCTTCCTGGCCCCGGAGACGGCAACGAAGATCGAAAGGAAATCCTCAGGATCGGTGTCCGTGGTACCTGGAGACGAAATATTGATAATGTCCCTCATGAAAAGGGACACCATGATAGCCTATAGTGGTGAGCCCGGGGTGATTTACAATGTATATTTCAAGTCTGGTGATCTCGTGGAGCAAGGGGCCCCGCTCCTTGGCATATGTTCACCTGAAAAACTACCATATGTGAACAAGGTCATACAGAGGATAAAGACCGAGTGGGAGGATTAGATAGGGGAGACAGGCATCAAGAGTTTTTTACTTTCCCTTCAATTTTTGACCGTAATTCCAATACTGCCATCGATAAGGGCCAGCAGGGAGGAGCTTGCGGCAAGTATGGCCTTTTTCCCGCTTGTAGGCACAATCCTTGGTTGCCTGGTGGCATGTTTCGTATGGGCAGCCTGGGATCTCTGGCCACCATACCTATCAGGTCCGTTGGGGTGTGCATGGCTTGCCTTTCTGACCAGAGGGCTTCATCTTGATGGTTTTGCGGATATGGCAGATGCCCTAGGTAGTGGGGCAGCCCCAGAAAGGGCACTTGAAATAATGAGGGACAGCAGGAGCGGAGCACTTGGAGTGGCCGCCTTGGTCTTCCTGATAGTTTTGAAGTCCTCAGCGTTTATCTTTTTTATCTCTTCCAGGGATTGGCAATGGCTTGTCATGGCACCCTGTTGTTCCCGCTGGGGATTGAACGTGCTTGCGTCGGTTTCCAGCTATGCAAGGCCCCAGGGAGGACTTGGCGAATCCTTTACAGGGAAGGGGACAAGGATTTATCTCCTTTTGGCCGGTCCGACCGCCTTGGCGGTAGGCTGGTTTCTCCTGGGATGGAAGGGCCTGATGGTGGTTGTCGCTACGGCAATCTGGAGCCTTCTCTTTGCAATATTCAGCAGGTCCAGGTTTGGTGGGGTCACTGGCGACATACTTGGGGCGCACGTGGAGCTTTCTGAGACAATGATCCTCCTTTTGGGAGTGGCATTGGAATAATGGAACAACCCCTTAGGCTGATCCTCGTAAGGCATGGGGAGGTGCAAAACCCCAAGGGGGTATTTTACGGCCAGCAGGACGTGCCCCTTACAAACCTTGGCAGGGCACAAAGCCTGGAGACTGCCGGGCATCTTGCCCGCCTGTCGTTGGACAATGTGGCCAGCAGCGACCTTTCTAGATGCCTGTTTCTTGCAAGGGCTGTATCCGAGCGTGCAGGCTGTCCCCTGGATGTGATGCCTGGCTTGAGAGAGGTAGACTTCGGTCAGTGGACCGGCCTTTCTTGGACAGAGATAGAGAAGAGGTTCCCCGGTGCCTTCGAACAGAGGATGGCCGACCTTGCCGGATTCAGCCCTCCAGGAGGGGAAAGCCTTTCGGACGTGTCTAGGAGGATCGATGCGGTATTGTCTGGCCTCTTGGATAGATATCCCGGAGGTACGGTGGCGGTGATAGCCCATGCAGGCATAAATAGGGTTTTGATAGCCAGGGCAATCGGGTTGCCGTTGAACCAGGTGTTCTCCCTGGACCAGGATTTTGCCTGTACGAATATCCTGGACCTTTACCCGGATGGCCCGGGGATATTGAGGTGCCTAAACGTTCCTTTGTACAAGGGGAATATTCCCTGGTGAATGTTTTGCCGTGAAACACTATTGCCTGGGCCGTGTTTCAGTATCCTGGGAGAGCGGCCTTCAAGGTACGGGCTGCGGGATCTTCAAAGGCCTACTGGATCTCTTTGAAAATTGTCCTCTTATCCAATGGCTTTGTTGAATGCAAGAAGAAATAATTCTGGAATATCGGCAAAATGTCTGCTGTTGTTTCTTTTGTGCGCCTTGCCCTTGAATAAAATCTTTATCGAGATATCCCATCGCTGCTGGCTGAAGGGGCCTAATCGATTTTTTTCAGCTACATCCAAAGAACCTTGACAGGATGTTGCTTCTGGTTCCACCGTTTCCAGGCATTCCACCGCCTCCACGGTGTTCAGGAAGGAATTCCACCGTGGGTTCCCTTTTGACCGGTTGCGGAAAAAGGTTCATTAGTTGATAGATCTCCCTGGGCATATCGGTTTTGATCGGAAGTCCCAGTGCCTTTGCCTCTTGCCAGCTTATAGGGTGGTCATGGGTCCACTTTCCCTGGGACAGTGTCTCTGCCAGTTGCTGGGCCGTGGCATGGTCAAATCGTCCCTCGAGCAGGTCGGTGACATCCGCTTTCATTTGTCTCAGTGCCTTTTCCGCCATATCGGCCAGGACTATGCTTTTATCCTCAACCTTGTCCAGGGGTTTTTCCCTGATCACCTTTACCAGTGATGCCGCTGGATACTGCCCCATCTGAGGATCAACAGGCCCCAGTACGGCGTGTTCATCCATGATTATTTCGTCAGCGGCCATGGCAATGAGGGTGCCCCCGCTCATGGCATAGTGTGGTACGAAGGCAGTGACCTTCCCCTTGTGTCCTTTCACTGCCCTGGCGATCTGAAGTGCTGCCAGTACCAACCCTCCTGGTGTGTGGAGGATGAGGTCTATGGGGACGTCAGGGTCAGTGAGATGAATGGCACGGATCACCTGCTCGGAGTCGTTTATATCTATATACTTCATAACCGGAAAGCCAAGCAGGCTCATGGTTTCCTGCCGGTGGATAAGCAGGATGACCCTGGATCCACGTTTTTGTTCGAATTTAGCAAGCATCCTCTGCCTTGCAGCCTCCAGCATCTTCTGACGTAATATGGGCTGCATTGCCGATAGAATAAAAAACAGCCAGAATATATCCGCTCCAGTCATATTTCCCCTCTGCTTGTCCTATCTTTTATTTGTCCCGGATCATATACAGCTATCTGGGAACATCGAAAAGGATTTCCTCCATGAAAATCCCCCTTTATTTACATATCCGGCCGTTACACAAGCACCCAAGTGCATGTAAACCATCCGTAGACAGGATTTGTTTCCGCGGTAACCATGCCATAATGCATTCAAAAAAACTATAACCTAGGTCCCATATACCCGTATCCGGGCCGGATTTCCATGCCGCCCGTTTTTGTATCAGTAACGTTCCCCAGGGGGTATCAACCCCCAGGGATGATCCTGGTCCTTAAATTTTTTTCTACATCTCCAACGCCTGTTCTTGAACAGCGTATGAAGAAGCATACCAGATGTAAATCCCCCTATGTGGGCCCACCATGCGATGCCACCGGCAGCGGTAGGGCTTACAATGGAGAGTGCGCCGCTGAATACCTGTTCAAAGAACCAAAATGCCAGGAAAAATATGGCGGGTATCTCGAAGAAGAAGGGAAAGATAAAGATCGGCACCATGATAATGATCCTGGCCCTTGGAAACAGGAAATAATAGGCACCCATCACCCCTGCGATGGCTCCGGAGGCACCAATGGTGGGAAGAGTGGAATGCATGTTCGTATATATCTGCACCCCAGCGGCAAACAGACCACAAAGTAGATAGAAAAAAAGGAACCTCCATGGGCCCATTTCATCCTCTACGTTATCTCCAAAGATCCACAGGGTCCACATATTCCCTATGATGTGTATCCAGCCTCCATGCAAGAACATGGAGGTAAAAAGGGGCAGTATTGCCCCTGGGGCAAGCCCCATCCAGTTTGCCCAGTCTGGATTCGTATAGCGGGCAGGCACTATCCCATACAGATAAAACAGATGCTCTAGCAATTTGGGCGGAAGCTGTACCTCTATAAGGAACACCAACACGTTGATGGCAATTATGCTCCAGGTCATGACTGGAACACATCTGCGAGGCACACTATCTTGAATGGGAAACATCCACCTCTTCCTTTTCCCCGGAGGGATCATTCAGTGTATATTGATTATCGGCAAAAAGCTCGTAGCTGATCACAGGGTTCTTGTTGATAAAATTGTGTAAAATTTCTGGCCCGTGCACGTTATAGGGCATGCAGGCCCAGGCCTGTGATTTCCTGGGCACGAATTGCTCGGTAAGGTATTCTTTTTTCAAGCAATTTATGGGCATGATCCTTAAATTGTCACCTCCAGGCTAAGGTCAGAGGCACTGGCCGAATGTGTCAAGGCCCCTATCGATATTATATCCACACCTGTTCCGGCTACCTCACGGACGTTTCCCAGGTGGATGCCCCCGGAGGCCTCGAGCATGACCCCTGGCCCAATCCTTCTGGCGGTCTCGACCGCTTTCTCAAGGACAGTGACCTCCATATTGTCAAGGAGCACCGCGTCTGCTCCTGCCTTGATGGCCTCTTTGAGCCCATCTACAGTGGTGACCTCTATCTCCACCTTGAGTGTATGGGGTGCCCGAATTCGTGCCCTGTTCATCGCCTCGGTCACAGATCCACAGGCGGCAATATGGTTGTCTTTTATCAATATTCCGTCAGAGAGTCCATAGCGGTGATTGGCACCACCGCCGGCCCTGACCGCATATTTTTGGAGAAGTCTCAACCCCGGGGTGGTCTTGCGTGTATCCACGATACGGCATCCAGTACCCTCTACCCTTTCGATGAATTTCCTGGTGAGGGTGGCCACACCGCAGGTTCTTTGGAAGAAATTGAGCGCTACCCGTTCACCCTGAAGGATCGTATACAGGTCACCCTTAAGATCGATGAGTATATCCCCGGCGTTGGCCATGGCCCCCTCGGACCTGAGCGGGACTGCCTTGATGCTCGCATCTATCTGCCGGAAGACCTCCTGGACGACAAAAGAGCCTGCTACCACACATTCTTCCTTGGCAAGGATCACCGCATGGCCAGACCGGCCAGATTCAACCGTGATATCGGTAGTTATGTCTCCGTGTTCCAGGTCTTCCAGGATCGCACGGCGTACGAGATCCATGTATAGGTACCTGGGAGGGATGCCAAACAAGTGGTCCATGGTTTTTTTCAGGCAAGATGCCTCAAAATTTTCCTTCGGCCCCTGATTTTTTCGAGTTTTGCGGTAAATTTTTCGCGTTTTTTCCGTTCCTTTTGAACGATTTCAGACGGGGCCTTACTCAGGAAATTTTTGTTTCCCAGCTTCTTTTTTATCTTGTCCAGCTCCTTGAGGATTTTCTTCTCCTCCTTTTCGAGTTTCCTCAATTCTTCGCCCAGGTCAACCAGGCCCTCAAGGGGTATGAGGAGTTCCAGGTCTTCGAGGATCACCGTGGCAGCCCCATGGGGCCTTGCGTCCCCGGGGGCGAGAAGGTTTATCTTACGCACCCTTGCAAGGTTGCGTATGGCCTGGCCCTGACTGGCCAGGAGCCGGCGGGCCGCCTCGGAATGGGGTACGGCGATGAGATCTATCTTCGCCCCTGGATGAATACCAAGTTCTGCCCTTGCGTTTCTGATACCACCTGTTACCTCCATCAGGCTGGCTATCAGCCTCTCGGCTTCCTTGTCCTCCCAGTCCTTGAACACCTTGGGGAACGGGGCAACCATTATATGGCCGGCCGTCCCGGGCAGATGGTGCCAGAGTTCCTCGGTCACGAAGGGCATGAAGGGATGCAGGAGTCTCAGGCTCTCGCTGAGTACCGTAAGGGCAACGGCAGCCGCCATTCTGGCTCTCTCCGGCTCTTCACTGTTGAGTTCCGGTTTTGCCAACTCGAGATACCAGTCACAGAACTCGTGCCAGAAAAATTGATAGAGTTCCCTGGCTGCCACATCGAAGTTGAATTCGTCCAGTGCCTTTCTGACCGTTGCGATCACCCGGTTCAGCCTGGACAGTATCCATCTTTCAGCAACGTTTTCCGGCTTCTCCCCTCGGGTAATCTCCATGAAATCACCCAGTGTCGGTGCATACATAAGAACCAGCCTTGCGGCATTCCAGATTTTGTTTACAAAGTGGCGGTAGCCCTTTATTCTTTCCTCTGCAAGCTTTATATCCCGTCCCTGGGCTGCAAACGCAGCCAGGGTGAAACGAACGGCATCCGTTCCGTATTTCTACATTATCGTGAGCGGATCAATGACGTTGCCCTTCGATTTGCTCATTTTCTGGCCTTGGGCATCCCTTACCAGGGCATGGAGATAGACGTACCTGAAGGGTACGTCGTGCATGAAGTGCAGGCCCATCATCATCATCCTGGCTACCCAGAAGAAGAGTATGTCAAAGCTGGTTATGAGTACCGATGTGGGATAGAAGAAATCCAGTTCCGGGGTGTCCTCTGGCCATCCAAGGGTCGAGAAGGGCCAGAGGGCAGAGCTGAACCAGGTGTCCAGTACGTCACTTTCCTGGGAAAGCTCGGTGCTTCCGCATTTTGGGCAGGTCTTTGGTGTCGTCCTCGCCACGATCAGCTCGCCGCACTGTGAGCATGTCCAGGCCGGGATACGGTGCCCCCACCAGATCTGCCGGGAGACACACCAATCCCTTATGTTGGTCATCCACTCCTCATATGTCCTTTCCCACGAGGGTGGAACCAGTAGCGTATCCCTGTTTTTCACCGCCTCGAGGGCAGGTTTGGCCAGGGGGGCAATCCTGACGAACCACTGTTTGGAAAGCCTGGGCTCCACTACCGTACGGCATCGGTAACACTCACCGGCGGCAAGGGCGTGTGGTTCCTCCTTTTCAAGGAGTCCCTGGGCCTTCAGATCCTCTAAGATGCGCTTTCTGGCCTCGTAGCGGTCAAGGCCTTTATATGGTCCGGCATTTTCATTGAGTATCGCATTCCTGTCGAAGATGTCGATGGATGGCAGTTCGTGCCTTTTGGCTATCTCAAAGTCGTTGAAATCATGGGCCGGTGTAACCTTTACCGCTCCCGTTCCAAATTCAGGGTCCACGTGCTCATCGGCAATTATGGGTATCTTTCTGTTTGCCAGGGGTAATATGAGGTGCTTGCTTATAAGATCCCTGTATCTGGGATCATCTGGATGTACGGCAACCGCCGTATCCCCCAGCATCGTTTCAGGGCGGGTGGTGGCCACCGTCACAAATTTTTTGCTATCCGGGTCGGCCAGGGGATAGCGTATATACCATATAGACCCCTCAGCCTGCTCATGCTCGACCTCTATATCGGCCAGGGCGGTGTGACAACGGGGGCACCAGTTTATTATGTAGTCTCCCCTATAGATCAGGCCTTCTTCATAAAGCCTGACGAAGACCTCGCGGACCGCCTTGGAAAGCCCCCCGTCCATGGTAAACCGTTCCCTGGACCAGTCACATGAGCAGCCAAGGCGTTTGAGCTGTTCTATGATCCGGCCACCGCTTTTAGCCTTCCATTTCCACACCCTTTCTATGAATTTTTCCCTGCCGAGTTGATACCTGGTAAGGCCTTCTTGTGCCAGTTGGCGTTCTACCACATTCTGGGTCGCTATGCCTGCATGGTCCGTTCCCGGTATCCAGAGTGTATTGTAGCCATCCATGCGTTTGTAACGCACCAGTATATCCTGAAGGGTGTTGTTCAGCGCATGGCCTATGTGCAGAACCCCTGTGACATTTGGAGGAGGGATGACCATGGAGAAGTTTGGTTTGCCAGGGTCCATGGTGGCCTTGAAGAGGTCTTCCCTCAACCACTCATCATACCAGCGCTGCTCCACGTCTTTGAAATCATATGTTTTTGGTAATCGATTTCTTGATGCCTTGTCAGGCATGGTTTCATACTCCTTTGCTCATAACAAATAGATGCCCCTGAAAAGAAACTTTCTCTTTGGCCCGGTTGGCCTTTATCAGCGAAGACGTCCGCATCAACTTGATATGTTACGCTTTTAGCCTCTTCGAAACCGTGTTTTAGAACAAAATAGGCCGTCGCCCTGCAGGATTACTGCATCAGTTAGAAACGGGTAAGGACTGGGACCTTAACCCGTGTGGCCGAATCCTCCTCTTCCCCGTTTTGTATCTGGTAGGGATTCCACCTCTGTCCAATCTACCTGCCACACTTTTGACAGCACCATCTGGGCAATTCGCTGCCCTCGTTCTATCACGAAGCCCTGCCTGCCAAGGTTGATGAGACCGACCTTGATTTCACCACGGTAATCGGCATCTATGGTGCCAGGGGAGTTTATTACCGTGACGCCATGTTTGATGGCAAGTCCACTCCTGGGGCGGATTTGCAGCTCGAAGCCCGGGGGCAGGGCCACAGAAATACCGGTAGGGATCAAGCAGATGTCTCCAGGAGTGATGGTGACAGGATCTGTTACCGCTGCGGCGATATCCATGCCCGCTGCATGTTCCGTCATGTACCTTGGCATATCAAGGCCTGCCGCATGGGGTAATTGCTTGATTTCTACCCTTACCGTGGTCAGTTGCATGCCACAAGGTCCTTTGTCCTCTGCTTTTCAGGTTCGGGTACCGGGCCGAGACATGCCAATGCCATCCCACGCTCCAGGCATTTCACAGCCACTTCCTGAATCTGGTCAGGGGTAACTGTTTCGATTGATTCGACAATCTCGTCGTAGGATACGAATTTGCCCAGATTGATCTCATTCTTTGCAAGCCTGCTCATCCGGGCATCGGTACTCTCGGCAGAAAGAAGGAGACTGCCTTTTATGTGGTCTCGTGCCGCTTCGAGTTCACTCGTGGCCAACGGCTTTCTGGCCAATTTTATCATTTCTTCTTTCATGAGCGCCACGGTTTCATGGACATTCATGGGGGCCACCCCTGCATAGATCCCCAACAGGCCGGCGTCATGGTAGGAATTCAGAAACGAGTATATGGCGTAGGCGAGGCCACGTTTTTCCCTTATCTCCTGAAAGAGCCTTGAACTCATGGAGCCACCCAGGATGACATTCATCAGGAGGGCAGCGAAGCGGTCTGGATCCGAGGCGGAAGGGCCTTGAAACCCCATGAGCAGATGGACCTGCTCCAGGTCCCTGTCAAAGAATTGAACGTCAAGGTTGGGGATTGGACGTTGCCTCCCGGAGATGTTGTTTCCAGTGGGTATGCCGCCGAAGGCCTTCTCAGCCATATCGGCGAACTGGCGGTGTTCCAGGTTGCCGGCAGCTACCACCAATATCCTTGGGGCTACGTAATAATGCCTTACATAGGATTTCAATGTGTGGGAGGTGGTGGCCTGGACCGTATCTAGCGATCCGAGGATTGAGCGCTCCAGGGGATTGCCCTTCCAGAAAAGGCCAGAAAAGAGTTCGTGGATCAATTCATCGGGTGTGTCTTCCACCATGTTGATTTCCTGGAGTATCACCTGCCGCTCCCGGTCAACCTCCACGTCGGCAAATCTCGAGTTCAGGAGTATATCGGCAAGGAGGTCCGTGACCTCTTCCAGGTGTTCATCAAGCACCCTGGCGTGAAAACAGGTGGTCTCCTTGGAGGTAAACGCATTGGATAATCCCCCCATACGGTCAAAGGTCTTGGCAATATCCAAGGCCGACCTCTTTTCGGTACCCTTGAAGATCATGTGCTCTATGAAGTGGGAAAGGCCGGATTGTTCAGGAGCCTCGTCCCTGGAGCCCACTGTAACCCAGATACCTATAGAGGCGGAGCGCACTCCTGGAACATATTCCGTAATTATGCGCAGGCCGTTCGGAAGTATGGATTTTTGAAAGTTTTGCAGGTTAGTCATTGCCTAATAGGATCTTCCTACTGAGCTTGATACGTCCTTGCCTGTCTATGTCTATTACTTTTACCTTGACCCGGTCACCTTCCTTCAATATGTCCCGGACGTTTTCTACACGCCTTTTTGCAAGCTGTGAAATGTGTATCAGGCCGTCGGTGCCCGGCAGGATCTCGACGAAGGCGCCGAAGTCCATGATCTTCTTTACGACCCCGTCGAATACCTCGCCTATCTCGGGTTCCCTGGTAATGTCCTTGACCCTTTTCAGGGCGGCATCTGCGGCCTCTGGGTTGGTGCTGAATATGTTGATTTTGCCAGAATCCTCCACGTCCATTTTGACCCCTGTGTCGGCAATGATGCTCTTGATTACCTTCCCGCCAGGGCCAATGATATCCTTTATCTTTTCAGGATTCACCTTGATGCTGGTAAGCTTGGGGGCATAACGTGAAAGGTTGGCCCTTGGATGATCCAGAACCGTGCGCATCTTGTCTATGATGAAGTCCCTGGCAACTTTGGCCTGGGTCAGCGCCTTTTGCAGGACCTGCCGGTCTATGCCCGAGATCTTTATGTCCATCTGGAGTGCCGTGATCCCCTCGTTGCTTCCGGCGACCTTGAAATCCATGTCGCCAAGGTGGTCTTCATCACCCAGTATGTCCGACAGGATTATGAATTCACCAGTCTCTTCATCCTTTATAAGCCCCATGGCCACCCCTCCCACCAGGTCCCTGATAGGTATGCCGGCGTCCATCATGGCAAGGCATCCTCCACAGACCGTGGCCATGGAAGAGGAGCCATTCGATTCGAGCACCTCCGAGACGATACGTATGGTATAAAAGAAGTCTTCAGGCAGCGGCACCACCGCGGCCAGTGCGCGTTCTGCCAAGGCCCCATGGCCTATGTCCCTCCTGGCAGGCCCCCTCAACGGCCTGACCTCTCCCACGGAAAAGGGGGTGAAGTTATAATGTAATATGAAGTGCTTGAACTGTTGGCCTACCGGCGATTCTATCCTTTGCTCATCTTCAGGGCTTCCAAGTGTGGCTACCGCGAGTACCTGGGTTTCTCCCCTGGTAAACACCGCCGATCCGTGTGTCCGGGGCAATTCCCCGACTGAGCATGTAATCGGTCTTATTTCGTCGAATTTTCTCCCGTCGATCCTCGTTCGTTCGTTGATTATGAGGGAACGTGTCAACTCCTTTTCCAGCTCCTTCAAGGCCTGGCCAATTTCCTTCTCCCGATCGGGGTAGTCCTGTGAAAGTGCCTCCAGGACCCTTTCCTTTAGCTGTTTCTTTGCCTTTCCCCTTTTCAGTTTATCCGGGGTCCTGATAATCGTATCCATGTCCTGGCGAGCTATGTCCTTGACCCGTTTTATCAATGCCTCGTCCCTGTCTACAGGTTTGATGGCCATTTTGGGTTTTCCAGCCTTAGCCACCATCTCGTCCTGAATATCGATAAGTGGCTTCAGGGCATCCTGGCCAAACACGATCGCCTCGAGTATCACGTCCTCGGGAAGTATGGAGGCGGTGCCTTCTACCATGACGATGGCATCCCTGGAGCCAGCCACTATCAGATTGAGATCCGATGAGGCAAGCTGGCTCACGGTGGGATTGGGAATGAATTGACCATCGATCCTTCCTACACGTATCCCGGCAATGGGTCCGTCAAACGGAATATCCGAGATGGAAAGTGCAGCGGACGCCGCTGTGATGGCCAGGATATCCGGATCGATCTCAGGGTCGACGGAGAGGGCCGAGGCGATTATCTGTGTGTCGAAGCAGTATCCTTCAGGGAAGCGGGGGCGAAGCGGCCTATCGATAAACCGGGAAGTAAGCGTTTCCTTTTCGCTGGGTCTTCCTATTTCGCGGCGGAAATAGTTGCCAGGAATCCGACCTGAGCCATAGAACATCTCCTGGTAATCCACCATCAGGGGCAGAAAATCTATTCCCTCCCTCGGTTGACCCGACGTGACCGCAGTGACCAGGACCACTGTCTCGCCCATACTGGCCAGTACGGATCCATTGGCTTGTTTGGCTAGCCTGCCGGTCTCCATGGAAAAGGTTCTTTCGTTGATTTGTGTTTCTACTTTGATCATCTGGTGATATTTCCTCTCAGTTTATTCCATGCAGCCCGTCGCCTGTGCCGCACCTACTGGCATGGAAACAGCCCTGTTCAGGCTGGTGTCCTTTGTATAAAGCATAGTTGGGCAGGAACCACGGGCTTATTTACGTATTCCCAGTTCCTTTATAATCCTTCTGTATCTTTCCACGTCCTGTTTTTTTACGTAATCAAGTAGCCGCCTGCGTTGTCCGACCAGTTTCAACAGGCCTCTCCTTGAGCTGTGATCCTTTTTGTGCCTCTTGAAGTGCTCTGTCAGATACTGGATCCTTGAACTCAACAAGGCTATCTGGACCTCTGGTGATCCTGTATCCGTTCCGTGGATCTTGAATTTTTCAATCAGGTTTTTCTTCTGTTCAGGTCCTAAAACCACTATTCGATTCCTCCTTAATGTATCGTTCTTGATCTGGGTGAGACCTTTTACAGGGTCTCATGATATTGCTGGCTATGGTGCCGTTTATAACTAGGGGGTCGGATCACGCGCCAGTTTTTATGTCCATACCTTTACCGTCTTGATTTTATTTTGGCCTCCTGTGCCATCGACTGGCCAGTTGATTATGGCAACGAGTTCACTGCCATCACCCGTGGCGGTTACGAGCCTGAGAAAAGGGCCTTTGCCATCTCCGCTTATCTCTCCTTTGGAGATCAGGGCAGCCACCTTTTCACGCCATGCGGGGTGTCCGCACCTGATGGCCCTTGCGGTTACGGGATCAATCTCCATGGCCGGGATATGTGCCAGGGCCATTTCCCTGGGGATTATGCTGCGTCCAATGGAGCCATCTTCGATAAGCTGGTTCAATTCCTCAACGGTTATGGCGTGATTCAATGAAAGATTTCCGCTATGGGTCCTGCGCAGGGCGGTCAGGTGTGCCCCGCAACCGATCAACTTCCCCAGCTCATGGACGAGCCCCCTTATGTACGTGCCTTTCGAACAATGTACCTTGAATTCCAGCTCGGGCGCATTGAAGGCCGTGATCTCAAAGCCCAGGATCTCGACGGTCCTGGGTTCCTTTATAATGGATATGCCCTGCCGTGCGAATTTGTACAGGGGCTGTCCTCTATGCTTCACAGCAGAAAATGGAGGTGGACTCTGCCTGATACTGCCCACAAAACGGTGGGCCAGATCCTGCAGGGCCTCTGTCGTCAGGTCGGATGGTACAGGGGCCGTCGCGACGACGTTTCCGTGTGAATCGTAGGTGTCCGTTGCAGCCCCCAACACCATGGTTCCACGGTATTTTTTAGTGCCTTCCATGATAAATTGCACAATTTTTGTGGCACTGCCCAGACAAATAGGCAGAAGGCCGGTGGCCAAGGGATCAAGGGTCCCGGTATGGCCCACCTTTTTGGCCTTGAGCTTTCTTTTGATAAGCTTGACCATCTGGAAAGAGGTCATGCCCGAGGGTTTATCCATCACCAATATTCCGTCTGTAACCATTGCTCGTTTCTTTCAAGGCCTTGCTTAGCCTGTCAAGCAGTGCTTCCCTTATCTCATAGGCCGTACCAGAGGTCCTGAAACCTGCGGCATGGAAATGGCCTCCGCCACCGAATTCCTTAGCTATCTCCGCCACATTGAAAAAGTTTTTCGACCTCATACTAACAGAGACATGTCCAGGGTGAACCTCCTTCAGGAATACTGCTATCTCAACCTGATCTATACAGCGGGCATAGGCCACGAAATCGTCCGTATCCTGTTCAAGCGCGTCGCTGATCCTGAACATCTCAGGTGTTACCTGAATAAGGCCTACGAGCCCTCCTATCTTGACCTCCAGGGTCTTCAGTACCAGGGCCAGTAGCTTCATTCTGCGAAGTGGATAGCTCTGATACAGGTGATTGGCTATCTTGTATGGCTCCGCACCATGTCGCACCAGTTTGGCGGCCATCTCAAAGGCGAGCGATGTGGTGTTGCTGTGGCGGAAGCAGCCTGTGTCGGTCAAGATAGCGGTATAAAGATTGGTACATATCTGGCTGGTCAGGGGCCAGCCAAGTGTTTCGATTATCCAGAGGCACAGGGCGCCGGTTGCGAAGATGTGCGGTTCAACGTATTGAAAGCACTTCTTGGATCCCTCGTCAGGCCCCTGTCCGTTCTTTCCGCAGAAGTCTTGATCCAGATGATGATCGATAACTACGATGGTGTCCGCCTGCCTTGCCAGGTTCGGACCTGCCGGGCCTATTCTTCCAGGTTCGCTGCAATCCAGGATTACCAGGGTGGTTCCCCCTGGCAACGGGTCTGGCAGTTGTGTGGTTATCCAGCCTGAGCCAGGCAGAAATTTCAGCGGCTCCTTTATGGGATCCTTGGAATAGAGTATAACATCCCTGCCGGCATCTTTAAGGGCGAGTCCCAGCCCAAGCATGGAGCCAATGGCATCTCCGTCGGGTTTTTCGTGGCAGGTCAGAATCAGGTTCCTGGAGGCCTCTATGGCGTTGGCAACCCTCCTGAGCCGTTCAGTGTTTTTCTTCATGCCGAATGCCTGCCAGGAGTTTCTCGATTCGTTCCTGTTCTTCCAGGGTAGTATCCAACTGGAAATGGAGTTCGGGTATACGCTTGAGATCTAGCCTGCGGGCCAGGGTTTTCCGGATAAATCCCCTGGCCTGGCGCATCCCCGTCAATGCGGATTCCTTTCGGGCCTTGTCACCCATCACTGACATAAAGAAGGTGGCATGGCGGAGATCACCTGTCACTTCGACCCCCATCACCGTTACCATGCCCTTGATTCTTGGGTCCTTTACATCGTATAAGAGCATACTTGCAACTTCTTTTTTGAGTAGATCCGACACCCTCTTGTGCCGGGCAACACCATGTGACATATTTTGCCTAGTGCCCCAGATGAATGATCTCGATTTCAGAGTCTACGATCTCTGCCACACAAACCCTTTCGATAAAGTCCAGTGTCTTGTCCAGGGCCGAATTGATAGTTGGTTCGTTGTTACCAATGGCGGAAAGGCCTATTTCAGCCGATTGCCATAAATCGTGGTAACCTACCTCCGATATGGCAACGTTGAACCGGCTTCTGACCTGACCGAACAGACTCTTTATGATCCGCCTCTTGCCCTTGAGAGAGTGGTTCCCAGGCATTCGGACCTTCAGCCTTGCAACCCCGACGATCATGCCTGTTCCTTGGCTTCCTTGTCCTTTTCCTCAGCGGTCTTGCCTAACTCAGGGGCCACTTCCTCCAGTTCAAAGGCCTCGATCACATCACCCGCCTTGATGTCATTGAATTTTTCAAGTCCTATACCGCATTCGTACCCGGCCTGGACCTCTTTGGCGTCTTCTTTGAAGCGTTTCAGGGACTCGATCTTTCCGTTATAGACCACCACGCCTTCCCTCAGGAGTCTGGCCTTGGCGTTTCTTGGAACGACCCCTTCCAATATATAGCAACCAGCAACGGTGCCGACCTTGGAGATATGAAACACCTCCCTGACCTCTGCCCTGCCCAGGGTCTTCTCCTTGAAAACAGGTTCGAGCATTCCTACCATGGCGCTCTTTACCTCTTCAATGGCATGATAGATCACATCGTAGAAGCGTATGTCCACGTGTTCCTGCTCAGCCAGGGTCTTTGCCTTGGGGCTCGGCTTTACGTTGAAGCCTATGATGACCGCATCGGATGCCGATGCCAGCAGCACATCGGATTCGGTTATGGCACCAATGCTACCCCTGACGATATCGATCTTTATCTTGTCCGTACTCAACTTTCTGAGTGCATCGCTCAAGGCCTCAAGGGAACCCTGTACATCGGCCTTGAGTAGGATATTGAGCACCCTGAGTTCGCTTTCCTTGAGTTTTTCGAATACGCTTTCCAGGCTCACCCTGTTGCTCTTTACGAGCTCTGCCTCCCTGGCCTTGCGCTGGCGGTATTCCGCCACTTCCCTGGCCTTCTTTTCGTCCGGGAGCACAGTGAATTCGTTTCCCGCTTCCGGCACACCAGAAAGGCCTTGTACCTCCACGGGCATGGATGGCCCGGCGCTTTTTAGTTGCTGGCCACGGTCATTGATCATGGCCCGGACCTTTCCATAGTATATTCCAACTACCAGGGCATCCCCCACGTGGAGCGTGCCATCCTCTATCAGGAGCGTGGCTACCGGACCACGGCCTTTGTCCAGGCGGGATTCTATGACATGACCCCTTGCCGGGCGGTCGGGAACGGCTTTGAGCTCAAGCACCTCTGCCTGCAGGGTCATCATCTCGAGGAGTTCGTCTATTCCGATTCCCTTTTTGGCAGATAC
>JAJRZR010000070.1 GCA_024275145.1 Deltaproteobacteria bacterium
ACTGCCCGCAGACTGTTGGACCACGCAAGGGGTAAAATCATGATAAGGATGTCCGGGGTTCTTACCAGGCTGAATCCTGATGAAGGCCCTGCCTACAAGGACTTCTGGAGACAAATGGGGGCCGATGCCTGGGTGTATACATGCCACGGCCGTGGCGGGAACCTGGATGCCCCAAGCATCTATCAACCAGGAGAAACCGGGCTAAAGGCAGGTGGATGCGGACTCATCAGGTTTCATGGCTTCATATCATGGGAAGGGGAGATGCTGGCATGTTGCAATGACCTCACGGGCGCTACCAGTATTGGTAATATCAATATCTGCGATCTGAAACATATGGCCATAAAGAGGGAAGCCATCATAAAAAAAACCCTTCCCTTTGAGCTGTGCCGCTGGTGTGACGAACCGCTCAGGAATGTAAAAATCCCTGCGTATCTGCCAAAACGTGGTAAAAAGGGCCTGTGGAAATCTTTAAAGTCCATCAACCAAAACGGGAAAAAATCGGATTGAAAAAATCTTAGAGAGGGACCCTTCCATCCATGCCCACGTGGCTTCTTTATTCCATACTGGCACTGATTATCTACGGTTTCTGGGGATTTTTCCCAAAGCTTGCAGTCAACTACATCCGTCCCATGAGCGCCCTGATATATGAAGTCAGCGGTGCACTCGTTGTCGGTATCTGTTGCCTGCTTTTCGTAGATTTCAGGCCTGATTTCAACCCGAGGGGGGTATTGTTCGCCGTACTTACCGGCATCTGTGGGATGCTGGGAACCCTTTTCTTCTTTGCCGCTGCCAGCAAGGGGAAGATCTCGGTGGTGGTGAGCCTTACGGCCTTGTATCCGCTTATCACCATATTTCTGGCCGCTGTTTTCCTGAAGGAATCCCTTAGCGTAAAACAGATTATAGGCATGGTGTTCGCGCTCGTTGCCATATATCTATTGTCATCTGGCCAAAACAGCCCTTATGGAAATTAATACCCCAAAAACGGATTATAAATGAAACAACGACTATTCAAATTCAAAGCTGAAAGGATTAAAATTGCCAATGGATCAGTCGACCAGAAGGAAGCCATTGTGAGGTGGGCCCCATTGTCAAAAACTACATAATACTTAAATCTTGCATTCCGCATGTGCGGAAAATTTTTTATATAATAATGAGTTTAGTAAGTTGCATATAGTGGTATAACTTTCCAAGTTGCTTGATCTGTGGATCATGGCCTGGTTTTACGATATCTTCTCAATCCCCGTCGTCGGCATTGGGAAAATTGTGCATTAATGATCCGGCACCAACCAAGGCTTAGGAGAATTTGTAAGACATGTTAGGCAGTCTTTTTTCACCGGATTCCGTCGCCGTAATAGGGGCTTCAAGGACACCAGGAAAACTTGGACACGCGGTCTTGAAAAACATTGTTGATTGCGGTTTCAAGGGACCTGTCTATCCGGTCAATCCTGCTGCCAGGGAAATACTGGGGCTCAGGTGCTATCCTGATCTTGATTCGATAGGGGAACGGATCGACCTTGCGGTCATAATGATACCGGCAGCCCGTGTACCAGAGGCCGTTTCCGATTGTGCCCGAAGGGGTGTCAAGGCAGTAGTGGTAATATCCGCTGGTTTCAGGGAAACGGGTCACGATGGACTAGTGGCCGAAAAGGAGATGGCAAGGATCGCCAGTGAAAACAACATGGCCCTCCTTGGCCCAAACTGCCTTGGGCTCATCAACACCAGGACCCCCTTGAACGCATCCTTTGCGGGTGCCATGCCCCTCAAGGGAAACATCTCCTTGATGTCACAATCCGGTGCCCTCTGCACTGCCATTCTCGACATGTCTTTTGAAAGAAAGCTTGGTTTTTCAAGCTTCGTGAGCCTTGGGAACAAGGCACAGTTAAATGAAGTGGATTTTCTCGACTACTGGTCGAATGATCCGGATACGAAGGTCGTCCTTGCCTACCTAGAGGGTATTTCCGATGGTGGGAAATTCATGAAGGCTGCAAGGACCTTTACAAGAAAAAAACCGCTCATTGCCATAAAGGCAGGCGTTACCAACGCCGGCTCCAAGGCGGTCAGTTCGCATACAGGCAGCCTGGCAGGCAGCGAACGGGCATACGAAGCTGCATTCAAACAGGCAGGGGTAATAAGGGCGGAATCGGTTGCCGACCTGTTTGACATGGCTAGCTCCCTTGTCAATCAACCCTTGCCTGGAAACGATCAGATAGCCGTGGTCACCAATGCAGGGGGACCGGGGATAATGGCCACGGATGCCATCGAACGGGCTGGATTGAGACTCGCCAATCTATCCCAGGAGACCATGAAGAGGTTGGCTGCAGAGCTTCCAGGGGCTGCAAGCGTCATAAACCCTGTCGATGTCCTCGGAGACGCATTGGCAGAGCGCTATCGATTGGCACTCGACGCCCTGATAGACGACAGGAATGTGGGTGCCATCATCGTGATACTTACGCCACAAATCATGACCCAGGTAGAGGAAACGGCAAGGGTTGTCGCATCCCGGTCGGAGAAACAAGCAAAGACCATCCTGGCATGTTTCATGGGGAAACCGCATGTGGAGGCAGGAATAAGAATATTAAACGACAACAGGGTCCCCAATTATGCCATTCCAGAAAGAGCGGTTATTTCCTTGAAGGCAATGGTATGCCAAAAGAAACGCCAGGAGAGACCAAAACGCAGGATCACCAGGATCACCATTCCCAGGAAACCGATCAAGGAAGTCTTCGATGGGGCAAGGGAAAGAGGACAACTGGAAATTGGAGAGACAGGGGCACAAAAGGTCCTTGAGGCGTGCGGGATCCCAACACCTGCATCCAGACTCTGCCGAACCCCTGATGAGGCGGTAAAATTTGCAGAGGATATAGGCTACCCAGTGGTCTTGAAGATCGCCTCGCCCGACATCCTGCATAAGACCGATATAGGCGGAGTCAAGACCGGTGTAACCGGCTCCCAGGAGGTAAGGGATTCCTTCGATCTCCTGGTTCTCAGGACCCTTCGTTACATGCCTGATGTAGAGATATGGGGATGCCTGGTCCAGAAGCAGGTGGAAGGTGGCACTGAAACCATTCTAGGTATGAACAGGGATCCCCAGTTCGGGCCCCTCATAATGTTTGGCCTTGGTGGTATATACGTGGAGGCATTGAAGGATGTCGCCTTCAGGATTGCCCCACTATCCAGACGTGATGCCAGACAAATGATAGAGGAGATACGCTCCTCAAGGCTTCTCTATGGGGTAAGAGGACGTCCCAGATCCGACATCGATGCCCTTGAAGATGCCATACTGAGGATCTCCCAACTGGTAACGGACTTTCCAGAGATCGTGGAACTAGACATCAATCGACTGGTGGTTTTCCCAGAAGGGCAAGGTGTTACAGGACTGGACATGCGGATGGTAATCACAGGCCAGTGATTGGTTCAAGGAGTTATCATGAAACAAAAAAGCATATACATCACCTCGACCCAGACCTTTGCTGGCAAGAGCGCCCTTTGCACGGCCCTCCTGAGACGCTACAAGGCAAAAGGCCTGAACGTGGGCTACATGAAGCCCTTGAGTAGTACACCCACGTTCATGGAAAAACAGGTAGTTGACGAGGATACCTTGTTTATAAGGGAACAACTGGAACTGCCTGATCCACTTGACCTGATGGCCCCGGTGCTTCTTACCGATCAAAAGATAAAGTCGATCCTTGCAGGTCCTGGTGGGGAAGAAGATGCCACGAAAATAAAAACCGGCTTTGAGCAATTGAGCAGGGAAAAGGACCTGGTGCTCCTTGAGGGAGGAGGAAGCCTGAAAGAGGGATGGCTCCTTGGCCTTGCTCCACCTCAAATAAGCGCCTTGCTCCACGTGATGGAACTTGTAATCGTACCATATGAATCAGACCTTCAGGTGGTAGATGACACATTGACAGCATACAGGCACCTCGGGGATGCCATGCTGGGCACGGTGATAAACCGGGTCCCTGGGCACAAGCTGGGCTATATTCAAGAGCTAGTAGCACCCTTTATCGAGAAAAGGGGCATACAGGTCTTCGCTATACTGCCACGGCAAAGGATACTGTATGCGGCAAGCGTAGAGGAGATCCAGGAGGGACTTGGGGGAGAAGTCATCTGCGCACATGACCATTTGAACGAACTCGTAGAGCACCTGATGGTAGGAGCCATGGGAGTTGAAAGCGCCCTTACCTATTTCAGAAGAAAGGCCAACAAGGCGGTCATCACAGGTGGAGACCGGCCTGACATCCAGATAGCCGCGCTGGAAACCTCCACCAAGTGCCTTATACTGACCGGCAACCTAAAACCGAATCCCTTGATCATAGGCAAGGCAGAGGAGGCAGGTGTTCCAATCATCATCACCAAATACGACACCATGACAGCAGTCGATATCATCGAGAGCTTCTTCGGCAAGACACGATTCCATCAGGAGAGAAAAATTACCCAGTTTGAAACGCTTCTGGAGGAGAGCATGGATTTCGAAAGGCTTGAAAGGGCCATTTCCCCTTAAACCTTCATGCTTCTGTATCCTTGACGCCACGCCCCAAGGCATACAGACACGGCCCTGAGGGCACACGACAAAAGCCTCGACTCCGGGCTGACACGTGTCGAAAGGCCATACCGTGTCGTGGTAGAAACACCATCGGCGATCTTCGCCGCGCAAATCCATTCGAACGGGACCCTGCCTGCCGTATCTGGCAGAAGTCTCTATTAATACCTCCATTGATGTGTTAGGTTAAAAATAGAGGCCTTTTTATTGGACACAGAGGTATCCAACGAAGACAAACCGAAGATGTTACCAACTAGCTTCCAATCAGGACCCTGAAAGATATTTCTGGGCCCCTGCTTCACAAAATGGATATATGAAAGATCAACCGGAGAAAATATGGACCCACAAAACATCCGCAATCTAAACGTGCGCAACATCAAACCAACAGGATCACAGTTCCGATCGATTCTCGCCTTTTTGGGGGCGATAATATTGGTGACCGTCCTTTGGAACCTGTGGTTTACGGTAGAGCCAGAAGAGGTAGGACTTGTGCTGCGCTTCGGCAAGTATGTGAGGGAGGCGCCCCCGGGCCTAAATTTCAAATTACCAGACCCGATCGAAACCGTCATAAAGGTCCCTGTTCAACGGCAATTAAAGGAAGAATTCGGATTTCGTACAGCCGCTGCCGGGGTTAGAACCCAATATTCCCCCAAAAATTACAATAACGAGGCCTTAATGCTCACCGGTGATCTAAACGTTGCAGTGGTAGAGTGGACGGCCCAATACCGTATAAGGGACCCCTATAAATTTCTATTCAAGGTAAAGGACCCAAGAAGCACCTTCAGGGATATGAATGAAGCAGTAATGAGGGAAGTAGTCGGCAACCGTACGGTCAATGATATACTCACCATTGGCAGACAGTCAGTGGCCGACGAGGTGAAGCGCGAACTTCAAAGGCTTTGTAACCAGTACGAGATGGGTATCGCCGTAGAACAGATCGTACTACAGGATGTCAATCCGCCCGATCCGGTCAAGCCCTCCTTCAATGAAGTAAACCAGGCCCAGCAGGAAAAAGAAAAGATGATCAACAATGCCCTTGCCGAATACAACCGCATCATCCCCAAGGCCAAGGGCCAGGCATTACAGACAATCCAGGAGGCAGAGGGCTATGCCGCAGATCGTGTCAACAGGGCACAGGGGGATGCCATCTTCTTCGAAAAGGTATTAAAGGCCTATAAAAAGGCCCCTGAGGTTACCAGGCAGAGACTCTATCTTGAAACCATGGACATCATCTTTCCAAAGATTCAACAAAAAACCGTCATAGATGAAAGATTGAAAAATGTTATCCCATTGATGCCACTGGGTAAGAAGGTTTCGCCATGAAAATATTTTCGACACTACTTATCATAATAGTAATAGTTACGGTCTCCATCGTTGGAGGTACCTTTTATACACTCAACGAGACACAACAGGCGGTCATCACCCAATTCGGGAAACCCGTAGGTGCACCCGTGACAAAACCAGGCCTGCACTGGAAACTCCCTTTCATCCAAAACGTCAACTACTTTGAGAAACGCTTTCTTGCCTGGGACGGTGAACCAAACCAGATAACCACCAAGGACAAGAGGTTTATATGGGTTGATACCTATGCCAGATGGAGGATTGCAAACCCGCTTCTGTTTTTCCAACGCCTCCGGGATGAACGAAGGGCCCAATCCAGGTTGGATGACATCCTGGACGGGGGAACCAGGAATGTAGTGGCAAAGCACAAGCTCATAGAGCTTGTAAGGAGCTCCAACGTCGGCACTAACAGCACTGCTGGAAACGTTTCCGATGAATTGGCGACCCAAAAGATACGTTATGGCAGGGAGGAACTGGCCAGGGAGGTACTTAAATCGGCAAAACCAAAGGTGGCAGATCTGGGCATAGACATACTGGATTTCAGATTCAAACGTATAAATTACGTGGAGCAGGTAAGAAAAGAGGTCTATGCCAGGATGATCTCAGAGAGGAAACGGATTGCTGAACAATACCGCTCTGAAGGGGCGGGGGAGGCTGCCAGGATAGAAGGTGAAAAAGAACGCGAACTCAAGGTCATCACCTCCGAGGCATACAAGAAGGCCAAGGAAATCAAGGGAAATGCAGACGCCAAGGCATCCGAGATATATGCAAAGGCATACAACGAGGACCCTGATTTCTACCGTTTCCTACGTACCCTTGAGACCTACAGGAAGGCCCTTGGGGAAAACAGCACTATCTTGATCTCAACCGGCAGTGATCTTTTTAAATATTTTGACCGGGTAAATGCGAAATAGAATGGGGTCGAGCCCCATGTGATCCGCACGCCTTCCTGCTGCCCCATGATAAAGCACAATCCGACGAAGATCCGCATCATCATGACAAAGGCAACAGGCGCATGCCCAGGCTCAAAGCAAAAAGAATGCAGCCTCCAAACCTGTGGGCCAAAGGCCCTTGAACCCAGGAGGCACTTGCATACCAGCGGCCCTCTGGACTACCTCCTCCAAGGGCCTTCCCTTGTAAAGGGTAAGATTCATAACAGGTCCATTAGATGCCTTACCCACCATGCCATCCCAGGCTTCTTGCAGCTCACCCGCAATACCCCTGATAGCATCGGCGGATTCTGCCGAGGCTGCCTTGAGGATCGCCCTGAGAAGGGAATCCCAAAGATCACCCAGCCTGCTATCTCTAAGCGGAGGTGCGGCATCACGGCCCTTCATGGCAAGAGACAGATTTAACAGCTCCTCAGGCTGGACCTTCTCGATCCCACCATAGGCCTCGTCCATCAGGTCCTTTACCGACACGGATTCACCTACTGGCAAGCATCCGAGATCCTCACCTGTGTACCTACTTGCAAGGATTGCCCATGCCTTCAGACGCTCCTTTGGCCGGTCAAGCGGCCTCACATATTGCACCTGATCACTTGATGCGGCGGCCCTTGACTCCACGCCAACCAAGGCGGAAAGCATATCCGTTTTTCTGCTCACCTCTTCGAGCTCAACCCCCAGCTCATCTTCCTTGCGGTCGAACTCCAATGCCAGTTGTAGAAACAGACGGGCGGTCAACACCACATCCTCTTCCCCTTTACCCTTGATAGTACATATAAGCTCCTGCATGGACTCTGCCTTGTCCAACTGCAAGGCACTGATCAAGGTTTGTGCAGACAGATCGGTTCCTACCCCTACTTGGCGTGCCCATTCTTCCATGTCCTTCAAGAATCTCTTGAACCTGCCCAAGTCTTCATCTCCTAACGGAACGGGCGTGATGCATCTTACCTCTGGCGTATCCGCAAACCGACCGGTACAGGGAGATAGCTCCGGGTCCTCCGTAGGCGTAAGGCATGTGAGCGAGGGGAAAACCAGGGCCAGTCTCCTGGCCGTATCCTGTTTTAGATAGGTGGTCGGGAATAGAAGGCCACTAAATGAGTCCATGGGCAGATCACCTCCGGTTTTATTTCCTTCTTGCCAAACCTTCATGCGACCCGTGCCTCTGACACCGTATCCCAAAGGCAGTATCTTCTACACGGTAAACAATTAGTACAGCCCGTTCCGAGTAAAGGCAACCCTCTTTTCGGATCAAGGCCATGACGGCATTGAAACCCCTAGTCCGAATGGTAGCAAAAAGATGGCTTTACTTTTTCAAAAAGATACGGTTAAGTTATTTAAATATGGAAAAGAGACTCAAAGACAAGGACAGTATAATCAAAGGAACCCGCACGTCCACCAGGGCAGAGGCTAAAATGAAGGGATATCTGGCGCTCTTGCCAAAATTTTTCGGGCTAATAGTCAACCTGCTGAGGGATCCCAGGGTCTCCGCATCCGACAAGGCCATCCTGGGGGCTACCATTGCCTATTTGTTGAATCCGGTGGATCTCGTGCCAGACTGGATCCCATTTCTTGGATTGGTAGACGACGTCTACCTTATTGCTCTGGCCTTGCTGCGACTGGTCCTCAGAACCGATGAAAAGGTACTGCAGGAATATTGGACCGGGCCTGATGAACTTATTCCACTACTTAAGCAGGTAGCCGATTGGGCCGTAGCATTTCTTCCTGCCAGGATAAGACGCGCCCTGCTGGCAAGAGTAGACACTGACTGAGCCAGAGATTACAGATCTTCAAAATATATCGAAGAAACCGGGAGTTATAGATTTATGAGCAGTGTCAAACAGATCGAATTGGATCTACCTTGCGGGCTATTTTATGACATATCGAACCTGATCCTGGACCTGAACGGAACGCTTACTGTAGATGGGCAGCTTGTAGAGGGGGTTGTGCCCAGGCTGAAGGAACTTTCCAAATTGCTCAATGTGTATGTCCTGACCGCCGATACCCATCAGACCCTGGATGGTCTCACAAACGAACTCAGGGATGACTGCGGCGTCAACATACACTGCCTGGAATCGGGCAGGGGGGACCTACAGAAGCTGGCATTCCTTGAAAAATTGGGCAGGGAACAAACAGTGGCCATCGGTAACGGCTGTAATGATGCCCTTATGCTTAAAGAGGCCGCCATCGGGATATGCGTAATCGGCAAAGAGGGGGCATCCATAGACGCATTGACCTCAAGCAGGATAGTATTCCTGGATATTCGTGACGCGCTTGATATCTTTCTCAAACGTAACCGGCTCATAGCCACGCTCAGAAAATAAGGATCCAATGACCACCGCATCCAAAGGAGCCAAATTGACCGAAAGGGTCAAGGCCTCCGGTTGAGCATCCAAAATAGGTCCGGGTGACCTGCAGAAGATACTTGAGAGTCTGCCTTTATCCAACGATCCACGTCTGCTCATTGGCATAGAATCTGCTTCCGATGCCGGGATATTCAAGCTTTCGGAGGACATAGCGCTGGTTCAATCCCTGGATTTTTTCACACCAATCGTAAACGATCCTTATGAATTTGGACAGATTGCAGCGGCAAACTCCATGAGCGATATCTATGCCATGGGTGGGCACCCTGTAACTGCACTGAACATCGTCTGTTTTCCGGTGAAGGAACTCCCCCGTGAGATGCTTGCCAATATACTCAGGGGAGGAATCGACAAGGTACACGAGGCCGGCGCTGTGCTCGTCGGTGGACACAGTGTGGATGACCCAGAGCCCAAATTTGGCCTGGCCGTAACAGGGATTGTTGACCCTTCCAACTTCGTTACAAATGCAGGCGCGCGACCTGGCGACAGACTAATCCTGACAAAGCCCATAGGTACTGGCATCCTGTCTACCGCCCATAAGGCCGGGCTTCTTCCTGAAGAGACGCTTCAAAAAATGATAAAGGTGATGAAGGCCTTGAACAGGGCTGCGAGCGAGGCAATGATGGAGGTGGGTGTTCATGCCGCAACCGACATAACCGGATTCGGACTTATTGGGCATGGCCTCGAAATGGCCGAAGCCAGCCAGTGCAAGATGGTCATAGAGGCCGGAAAGATCGTCGTATTGGACGAGGCGATCAAGTTCTTGGGTCAAGGCCTGATCCCTGAAGGTGATTATGCCATCAAACGCTTCTGTTCCAGGCAAATCGTTATCCACGAGGGGATCGACCGGGACAGGCTGGAAATCCTCTTCGATGCCCAGACGTCAGGCGGCCTGCTCATAGCGGTGCCGGAAGAAAAGGCCGATCTCCTCTTTACCAGGCTCCTGGAAAAGGGCCTGGTAGAAATAGGCCTAGTAGGCCACATGGAAGAAGGCCACCCATCGGTTGAAATCATTCCCTGACAAACGAGGCCTAGTGTGCCTTTTCAGCCACAAGCCGCCTGATTATGGGCTCAATCTCCGCTTCGGTTATCATGCCGGTATAACTCTTTACTATCTTGTGATCCCTGTTCAGCAAGAAGGTGGCAGGCAATGCATAGATGTTGCCGTAATCCCTAAGCACCTTTTGTGTAGCAAGAAGTACCGGGTAGTTGATCTTCAGGGCCTGTATAAAATAGGGTAGCACCTTGCGAGGATTCTGGTCTACTGAAATGCCTATGATTGCAAAGCCGTCTCTGCCATAGCGGCTGGCAAGCCTTACAAAGTCAGGTATCTCCATACGACACGGGGGACAGTAAGTGGCAAAGAAATTGATCAGGACCACCTTGCCCCTGAAATCAGCAAGACTTATACGGTCCCCGTTTAGATTCAATAATGTAAAATCAGGGGCGCGGGATGAATCCGCCTTGCTCTGACAGGCAGAAAACAGGAAGATGGAAAGTAATACCAGAACGATCCCGACAAGTGGTTTCCTGAGTATTTTGACAGCCATATTCAAAAATCCCTTTTTACAGCCCGCAAAAGGCTTCCTCTGCAGGGTATGCGCCCCGAAGCAGCCCGGAGTAATACCCATGATTTACAATTCCTCCAGCCTCTTGACAAGGGCAACCAGCACAAGGGCCTCTTCTTCCATTATCGTAGCCCCCTTCGAAGGAGATGCCTTTTGAGGATTGCCCCATACACCCCCTGGCCAGTACCTGAGCTTGTCCCTGACCAGTATATGCTTGGGAAAGGCCGGATATTCCTCTGGACTTGTCCCGTTCACCAAATGGCCCCTCAGGTGCAATATAAGGGACGTCTCGACCTCACCGGCATGGGAATCGCCAGGGGTCTCTATAATCCCATCCGGCATCTGGCCCTGTATATCAAGCACGGATAATACCGCCACCTTACTGTCATGGAACCTTGACAACACCTGTTCCCCTGCATCGGTTAAAAAGGCCATATGCGTACCACCGGCGTGTCCTGAAAGAAAGACGAAATTCCTGCAACCCTGGCGGTGAAATGCAGAGGCAATGTCCAAGGCAAGCCTTTTCAAGGTGTCACCCGATATACCCACGGTACCGGGATGAAGGGCAGTACTACGGCACAACCCGTACCATACAGGAGGTGCCACAAATACCGGATGAGTCCCTGCAACCCTTTTGGCTAACTCATAGGCATGAATCGTATCGGTTCCCAGGGGTAGATGGTTGCCGTGTTCTTCAACCGAACCAAAAGGGATTAAAACGGTCTGAGTAGCCGCAAGCCCATGCGAAAAAGCAGACATTGTGATTTCTTCTAAAAGCATGCCGCAAATTAACTTACCTGTTGCCTGGCTGTCAAATCTTTCCCTGCCTACCCGCAGGATCTGAAAACGCAGCCTGGATACACGCTGTATTTTCACGGCAAAATTGGTAATAATGCTTGCTAAGCAATTTTGATTTGGGCTAAAATAGTCCCGATTGATAAAGTCATACGGTAGACAAGCCCCTGACAACCAGGTGGGCGTCTATCATTTTAACCAATCATAGGATAAGGCAATAGTCGGTATCTGTGGCATCCCAAGCTGTAAGTGTCCACAGGATACAGCAGATGCGTTATGAAGAATGCCAAGGAGTTGCTCCTTGTACTTCGTGCGCCCGGCGACGAACAGATGCATCCCTTGGGTGTCCACATTTTACTATTTTCAGGAGATCTACATGGGCAAACTGGTAACTATTCAGGACAAAAGGCCTTCAGGCAGGGGAAGGGCCAGGAGGTTGGAAAAGATAAAGGATGAATTGCTCAGGGATCATGGAATAGACCTTGAAGACCTCATGGCCTCAGAACCAGCGACCAGCCTGACCATTTCACAGTTTGAGGATCTGACCGAAAGGATCCTTGCCACGGTAGATGATTTTTGCGAAGATTACCCCAAAGTGACAATCCATGATGTCCTTTACACATTGGAAAATGTAAAAGATATCATAAAGGAGAGCACCAACCCAGACGAAGGGGGTTAGCTTTTAGATCTTTTCTACCTCTATCTGGGCTGCCTCCTCATGGCGCAGGCTTACATGATAGCCCATGACCCGGTATTCCACAGGATCCTTAAGGGGAGCATACTTCACCACGTCTACCTCCGCGCCGGAAACAAAACCCATCTCAAGCAACCTTTTCTTGAACGGGCCGTGGGCCATTATCCTGACAACCCTGCCCCTCTCCCCTTTTTGAAGATCATCCAAAGTCATATTATTATCCTTACCTATCTGAAAGGGGGCATTGCCTGTATGCCCCATCTGAAAACTTGTCCGTTGACCGACATCCGGTTCCTGTATTATGACACTGTCAGGCAGATTTTGGAGACCTGAATCTGCCGGAGCAAAATTAATATCTTTGAGGGGTCAAGGCAATGGCAAAAGTTGCAGTTGGTGGGTCGAGAAGCATTGAATCATATGGTTTGGTCAAGGGAGTCCTTGAACAATTGCTGGTCAGGGGGGATATAGTTCTGTCAGGCAATGCTCCAGGGACCGACAGACTTGGAGAACGCTATGCGCAAGAGGCCGGCCTTGCATACAAAATCATACCGTCCGAATGGGAAAAGCATGGCCTTAAGGCCACCATGATGAGAAACGAGGTCCTGCTCCGTTCTGCAGATTTTGTAATAATTTTCTGGGATGGCAAATCAAAAGGGGCGGGCCACATGCTTGAAATCTCAAAACGCGCCAAGAAACTGCTGGCCGAGGTAAGGCCTGATGGCTACCTGAGACTGTTTCTGAATCCAAGGATGTTATGAAAGCCGTCCCTGTAATTCCTAATCATTCAACCTTGAGGTTTCCCAAAACAGCGCCTGTATTATATCCCTTACCTGTTGTTCCTGATCCGGCGTCAAGGATTTAAATTTTATACCCATCTTGTATCTGAGCCCGCTTCTTTTTCCCCACCTTACCTCACCATCAAGCTTCAATGCCGGAGAGGTCAGAAGCACCACCTTGACATCGCTAAAGGGTTCAATGGATCTGTCGCATTCAACTTGGGCACCCATGAGGCTTATGTCATGGAGCTCCCCGGTATAGAACCCCTTGCCATCCGAAAGTGTCACCTCGATAGAGGTCTTCAGGCGATCATGTCTTCTGGTATCCTGGAAATTTTTAGCCATCGATAATTACCCTGCCTTTTATGTGATATTTTATCCTGTTAAACTCCAGCCCCTTTCCATCAAGGACGCAAGATCACGGCCCGATGGTCTCTGGTACACCCGCAGTCCAAATTCAGATATTGAAACTAGGATATGATCAAATATATCTGACTGAATAGATTCATAATTCGCCTACTTGACATCATTTGTGAACACGTAAATCTTAAGTGGAATGCCTTCAGGAGTCGGATCAAGCTGCCTTACCAAAAAGGTCATATCCTGCCTGATCCTGGGATGGCGACGAAGATACTCCACCAGATAGGCCCTGAAGGTACCTGGTCATCCTCCTGCCGTTGACGACCTGGACCTAGCATGGATCGATTCCTTGTTCCCTATTGTATCTTTCAAGTTCTTCCCTCTTGTGCCGTATATAATCCCGCAAGATCTGTATCTTTTCAAATCTCTCGATCATCTCTTCGTCACAAAACCTTACGCTGAACTGATATATCAGCAGACTTAGCTTGATCCACCGACCACCTGCCTCTATCATTCCCCTCCAGTTCTTAAAGGGGTCTTCTATCAACCTGTAGGTAGGAATTGTAGTTATCGTCTTATCCCAATTCTGGATCTTGATCGTGTGGAGCGCCATCTCGACTACATCACCATTGGCACCATATCTGGGCATCTCTATCCAATCACCTACCCAGACCAGGTCATTGGCCACTATCTGAAGGCTTGCGGCGAATGATAATATCGTGCCCTTGAACACGAGCAGAAGGACCACTGTCATGCGCCCAAGCCGCTCAAAAACACCCATGGAGACTGGCCTGTAAGCATACAGACAGCAACAATGCCCCCGAAAAGATACAAAAATATCTTGAGGATCTGGATGTATCCCTTGATCGGGCGTTTTTTTGATACAGGAAATCAATTATATATTTCTAGCCCTGCCGACAGCAACCGGTCAACAACCACCAAGACATTGACAAAAATGAAGGTGCCACAGAGCGTTCCAGCATACCCGAAACCCCTGAAAAAAGATGGCCCCCGTAATAGATGACCAGTGCCGGCGCCATGTAGACAAGGGGCAACAATACCCTCTTATGTAGCAGCACGTCATCCCAGGCGTTCCTGGTCCGGGAAAGCGCCACATAGATGACACGGATAAGTATCCACCTAACCAGAAAAAAGGCGATCAGGGCCGCTACCGTGACAGCCGCGACCATAAACACGGACCTGAAGGGTGAAGTGGCGGCGGGGAAGAATGATGCAAGGAGAGAAACGCCCATACGGTATCAGTCTCCGGCTGTCAAGGATCTTATCCTGCCACTACCCATCCAGCCTGCCGACCTTATGGCCTCAAGCAATTTGACCGGCACATCCCATTTGTTTAGCGGACTTATAAGGTATAATCCATCCACGAACTGTGCGATTTCTTCCAGAAGCCTCAAGGTCAGAACCAGGGCAGCCTTCCGCTGGTCCTCAACCTCAGCGTATTTCCAAAGCGTCTTGCGAACCCCTTCCGGGATCGAGATCCCGGGGACCTCATGATGCAAGAATTCAGCATTCCTCGCAGAGATCAGGGGAAAGATGCCAGGGAATACCATAAGCCCTGTATTTTCTGTCAACCTGACCATATCCTCGACCGTTCCACTATCGAATATAGGCTGGGTCATTACGAAATGGGCACCAAGGGATGCCTTTCTTTCGAGCCTTCTAAGTTGAAGATCGGGATTTTTGGGCCTGAAGCTAAATGCCACTCCTACGGAAAAATTCGTCCTTGCTCTCATGGACATACCCGCCATATTGAATCCCTGGTTGAAACGACTGATCATCTTTACGAGCCCGTAGGAATTCACGTCGAACACCCCGCTCACCCCAGGTTGATCACTGGACGTGGCAGGATCGCCGGTCACTGCCAGAATGCCCTCTATACCCAGCAGGTGGGCCCCCATGATCTGGGCCTGAAGACCCAACACATTCCTGTCCCTGCACGTGAGATGCAATATGGTTTGTATGCCTATTCCCTGTCTGATCAGGTGGGCAATGGACAGATTGTCTGCCCTCAATGCCGCAAGGGGATTCTCGGCCAGTGTAATGGCATCTGCACCGGCCTCTTTCAATGCCGCGGCGCCGGCAAGTACATTTGTTATGTCCAGATGCTTGGGTGGATCCAGCTCTACCAGTACAGGCAATCTGTCCTCGTCGAAGGACTCCAGCAACCCGCCCATGCCGGACGTGCTTACATGGGGCCTGCGCTGGTCCGGCTCGCCTGTTTCCGTCCGTATGTTGTAGAGGGCTGCCGGGCGCCTTATGTGAAGGTGTTGTCTGAATTCATAGATATGGGCAGGGGTAGTGCCGCAACAACCACCAACCAGACGAACACCCTGCTTGACCATCTCGCCAACTTTCGACGCCATATAGGTTGTAGGGGTGGTATAGACCGTCCTGTGATCAATGACCTCCGGTATCCCTGCATTTGGAAAGGCACAGATGGGTGCCTGGTCCCTGAAGGCAGAAAGCAATTCAATGGCCGGGAGCATGGCCTTTACCCCTCTGCCACAGTTTGTACCAATAATGTCAGCACCATTTTCAAGGGCGGCCCTGGCGCAGTCAACGGCACTGATGCCAAGGGCAGTCCGGCCACCGGACGGGTAAGACATCTGGGCAACGACGGGAATCGTCCTGTCCAAGGACCTTGTAACCGATAATGCCTCCAAAAGCTCATCAAGGCTACTGAAGGTTTCAAGGATCAGTAAATCCACCCCTCCCTCCAGCAAGGCAGATATCTGCTCCTTGAAAATTTCACGTATCTCTCCGGTACTGTTCAGGTCGGCTTCCATGGGCATATCGACGCCAGAAGGGCCTACCGAACCGGCAACATATATTTCCCCTCCAGCAGCCTTGGCCGCCAGGGCCACTCCCTCGAGATTGATCTGCCTGACCTTGGATGCCTGGCCCACGTTGCCAAGTTTCAACCGGTTGGCCCCGAATGTATTTGTTTCTATCAACCGGCTGCCTGCGCGGACATATTCCTCGTGAACCGAGAAGATAAGATCCGGGTCTATGATATTTAGAAACTCCGTATTAGTGCCCAGACCTACACCTTTTTCATACAGGTAGGTGCCCAAGGCACCATCGCCAAGGATGATTTCTTCGTGGATGGCATCCAAGAATGGTGGTTTCATCTATATACTAACCTGCCAAGTTTATAGTAAAGATATATCCGGCACATGGTCCGTGTCATTTACATGCCCTGGGTTGCAGCGTCAAAGATACGGGCCACACAATCCGATATAATGCTCAAAATAAAAAGGACATTCCCTGCCAGGATCATCTTTCCAGAGGACGACATGAACACATAAGCAGGATCTATGGAGACTCAGGTAATACTAACAAGCCGATATTCTTTTTTGAAGATAATTGTGTATACTATCCACCAGTTTCAGGGATGGAGTGTATCGCCTGTTAAGGGACTCCAGTTTCCCGGGCACGCAATGTCTCTGTTCGACATCTAACAAAAACAACAGGGGAGTAATACCAGATGGCGGTTAACTCAATTGCTGTTATAGGGCTGGGATATGTTGGGCTACCATTGGCAGTGGCCTTTGGGAAAAAACTCGACACCGTTGGCTTCGATATATCCAGCGATAAAATCAGGCATTACCAGAAGGGCATAGACCCAACCGGAGAGGTTCCAAGTGAAGACTTCAAGGCCTCAGTCCACCTGTCCTTTTCAAACGATCCATCTGTCATCAGGCAGGCAGAGATGGTGATAGTGGCTGTACCCACCCCGATCAATGCCAGCCATCTTCCGGACCTCCGGCATATAATTTCATCCTCGGAGACGGTGGGAAGGAATCTCGCCAAGGGGGCCACCGTGGTCTACGAATCCACTGTATATCCAGGTGTTACTGAAGACGTGTGTGTCCCCATACTGGAAAGGGAATCCGGGCTCAAATGTGGAAGGGATTTCAAGATCGGATACTCACCTGAACGTATCAATCCTGGTGACAAGGAGCACACCCTGTCAAAGATAGTAAAGGTTGTTGCCGGCCAGGATGATGAGACTCTGAAAAGGATAGCAGCCACCTATGAAATGATCGTGGATGCAGGGGTGTACAGGGCAGAGAGCATCCGGGTTGCCGAAGCGGCCAAGGTGATCGAGAATACCCAGCGGGACCTCAATATTGCGCTGATGAACGAGCTGGCCATAATCTTCAACCGCCTTGGAATCGATACCCAGTCGGTACTGGATGCCGCCAGTACCAAATGGAACTTCCTCCCGTTCCGACCGGGGCTCGTGGGAGGACATTGCATAGGCGTGGATCCTTATTATCTTACATATTGTGCACAGCAGGTAAACTACAGGCCGGAGGTCATCCTGGCTGGAAGGCGTATAAATGACTCCATGGGGGAATACGTGGCACAACGCACGGTAAAGGAATTGATCCATGCCGGCGTAAGGGTACAGGGTGCAAGGGTCGTGATCCTTGGACTTACCTTCAAAGAAAACTGCCCTGATATCCGAAATACCAAGGTCATGGATATCATTAGGGAGCTTAGGGAATATGGCATTGAACCGCTGGTTCACGATCCTGCTGCCGACCCCGAGGAAGCCAGGGATGTCTACGGCATCAGGCTGCTAAAGGAACTGCCAGGCAGCACGGATGGAGTGATCATCGCCGTTGCCCATGACACTTACCGAGATGCCGGGCCAAGAATGATCAAGGACATATTGACACCGGATCGGTCTGTAGTGATAGATGTAAAGGGACTCTTTGGCAAAGAGGATTTTACCGGAAGCAACGTTAGATACTGGAGGCTGTAGGAAGGCCTATAGGTGGCGGACTGACACATTTTAAAGGGGGCTTGGCCGCAATTGTGGGGGAAGACCCATAGATCAGGAGGTTCCTGGAATGACATCATCACATCTTTCCCAAAAGGACCGTATAACCCTTCTCAAGATCGCAAGGGAGGCAATCAAGGCACAGCTTACCGGTGAAGCCATTAAACTTCCAATGGTCACGAGCCCTGGCCTACTTGAACACCGTGGCGCCTTCGTCACACTTCATGAGCATGGGCAACTCAGGGGATGTATCGGGAATTTCGTTGCCCAGAAGCCCCTGTACGAAGTAGTGGCAGACATGGCTGTATCAGCGGCATTCAACGACCCAAGATTTCCACCCCTTGCCCCTCACGAATTCGATAAAATAGATATAGAGATCTCGGCCCTAACCCCTCTGAAGCAGATATACGATATCAACGAAATACAGGTGGGAACCCATGGAATATACATCATAAGGGGACCGTATCACGGGGTATTGCTGCCACAGGTGGCCACTGAATATGGCTGGGACCGTTTGACCTTCCTTGACCAGACGTGTATGAAGGCTGGATTATCTCCTGGATGTTGGAAGACACCAGATGCACAGATATTTATCTTCAGCGCCGAGATATTTGGTGAAAGATCGGAAGGTCTTGCACAAAACGACAGGGGTTAGACAGGATTTCTGGACCCGTTCAGCCCGGCGGAATGCCTGTATTTTTCCCGCATTCGTTGCTCCACGACAGGTGGAACCAATCCCTCCAGGCTGCCTCCGAACTGTGCAGCCTCTTTCACTATGGTAGAACTTATATAGATCCACCTGAAACCTGTCATCAAGAATACGGTCTCTATGCCCCGGTCGAGTTTCCTGTTCATAAGCGCACGCTGCAATTCATATTCGAAGTCCGATACGGCCCTCAAGCCCCTGAGTATTGCCCCTGCCCCCTTGGACCTTGCAAAGTCGACCAGGAGTCCATCGAACTTGGCAACCTCTACCCGGTGATCGATACATGCCGTCTCCTTTATCATCTCCAGGCGCTCTTCCAGGGTAAAAAGGGGCATCTTGCTGGGATTCTTGCCTACCGCCACTATCACCTTGTCAAACAACCGCAACCCACGCTTTATGAGGTCCAGATGCCCGTTGGTTACAGGATCAAACGTACCTGGATAAACTGCTATCCTTAGATGGCTATCCACCCTATTGAACGCCCTCCTGTGCCCTGTGCCCACGATATAGACGAATCATCGTCTGCCCGTATACCCTCTTATCGATGACTTCCAGGCAGATACCCTTTCTTTCTATTCCTCCAGGAAGCCCCTCCGATTTAAAGGCCTCGATGGCCATTATGCCTCCGTCGGCAAGGGTACCTGTATCCGCCACTAACCTGAGAACCTTTGCCGACAGGCCTGTTGAATAGGGTGGATCAGCAAATATTAACCTGTATGGGCCACCCAGGCTGGAAAGCCGTTTTGCAAACCCTCTGGAGTCGATCCTTGCCCGCACTAGCCTGGCCTTTTGCCCTGACATGCCAAAGGCAGAAAGATTCACTGCTATGGTATCCAATGACCTCTGGTCCGAATCGATAAAGGTTACATGCCTTGCGCCCCTGGACAATGCCTCAAGACCCAATGAGCCAGAACCGGCAAACAGATCAAGAACGGAGAACACAGTCCAATCCTGGCCCAGGTGGTTAGACAGGATCTGAAACAGGGCCTCCCTGACCTTATCGGATGTGGGCCGTACCGTCCTCGTCCTGGGATGTTTTAAGGTCCTTCCCCTGAAGCGGCCCCCGGTTATCCTCATCAATCATCAAAATCGCCATGAGGCCCCTTATCGGATTCAATGAGGGATGCCTTCTCCCGTATCCTTTCAGGGGTCCAGTCGTTGATCTCCTCAATTTTCCCTCCCTTGGGCCCCAGGTCATAGGAGCCTGCCTTGAGTATGATATCCATCGCCAATGGTGCAGTGTCCTTCGCGTTGAAGACATTCACGAGAAGAGCATAGACAAACTCTTCCACACCCCTTGCCATACGTTCCCTGATCTGCCTTGGCTGTCCCATGATCTTATTCTCAAAGGGAAGATTCAGCTTCTTGTAGTTCCCGCCCTTGAGTCCATGGGCCTTGGCGTATTCAGTCATCTCGGTCCACAATTCCCCAGTGACCCCCTGATCCTCTATTTTGATGAACTCGCCGTTATCATCCATTACGGCATTACCAAACTCATCTACCTTTACACCCCATGAAATCATCTGAAGGGCCGTTGCCACATTCGCCTTGGTGGTCCGGGTCTTCTCGGCAATAGCGCGCAACCGCTCGGAATTATTGCCGGAGGTACCATGTTGTGCCCCTGAGACCTTGTAGGGCCTAAGGGCCTCGTGAATCTCTGCGGTCAGATCTACCTGTATACCCTGGCTGCTTTTTTCAATGCCGTGGGTCGTACCATTGTTGAGTGCAATCCAGTCAGGGAATATCCCGTGTGCATTGAGCCCCTTTATGAGGAAAAGGGCCTCCTCAACAGTAGAAAGCCCTTCCTTCCCCTTGATCTCCCCTACCTCTGTCTCATATCCTGCCCATTCAGGTATCAAGGGGAAGAGCTCTATGTTTGCAAGGAGATTTTTGTCATCCGGAAGGTGCGAGGCATCTATGGCAATTGAGGTCATGCCTGCATCAAATATCGTAGGTATTTCAACCTTTGCAGGGCCTATGTCGGATTCCTTTTTTATTCCATAATGATCCGCATGTATGGCTACAGGTACCGTTATGCCCAACTCGTTTGCAACCGCATCTACCTGCCGGGCAAGATTCCAGTAGTTGGTTGCACAATAGGCATTGGCACCGCCTTCAGAACGGGCAATTTCAATAATTACAGCCGCATTGGCACGCTGGGCAGCCGCAAGCACGCCCCTAACTATAATGTGATTCCTCGCATTGGCAGCGATTGTCATGGACCTTCCCTTGGCCAGCATGGCCCTGTCGATTACCTTGCCGCTTACGATCAAGGCCTTGGAATTGGGAAAAAGCCGCTTTATGTTAGGGGGACGACCGATTTCGATGGCCTTTAGAAAATCGTCCGAATAGTTGAACTTCTTTGCTGACATGGCCACACCTCCAAAAAAGCCTTCGGGAGATTCCTGAGAGACCATATTTGTCACTGGCCTGGCTACGTGCCGCCATGGTCGATATGGACATACATTACTGTAGCGCCTCCGTGGGAATTTCCCTATGTGAACACCTTATCCAATATCTTCGGCCCCATGCTCCGAAGCCGCGCCACGGAACACGAAAACACAGCCCATTCCTGGACTGCCTTTCCATGGTAATATGATTTTTGGACACCCTGACAATTCCTGGCCGACCTGCCTGTGCCAAAACCCGTATCACATGAAATCCCTTATGAGCACCTCGGCTATCTGCACTGCGTTGGTCGCCGCACCCTTCCTGATATTGTCGGCGACCACCCATATGTCGAGACCATTTTCCTGGGATATATCCTCGCGTATGCGACCTACCAATGTAAAATCCTGACCTTCAGCATCAAGAGCCAGCGGGTATACGTTATTCAAAGGATCATCTACCACCTTGACCCCTGGGGCGGCCGAGAGAAGTTCCCTGGCCTTCTCCGCGCTGACAGGCCGCTTGAACCTTATATTGATCGCCTCCGAATGGCTGAAAAAGACAGGAACCCGCACAGCGGTAGCAGAAACCAGGATGCTGTCATCCTCCAGTATCTTCCTGGTCTCGTTTACCATCTTCATTTCCTCTTTTGTGTAACCATTGGAATTGAACCTATCAATATGGGGTAGACAATTAAACGCGATCTGATGGGGATATGCGTTGAACTCGTACCTGCCTACATAGCCCATAGGTTCATCGCGGCGGCCTTCTTCCCTGCGTCTGGCCCACTGCCTGACCTGCCTTTCCAGCTCATCGATAGCCTTCTGCCCCGTGCCTGAAACCGCCTGGTAGGTAGACACCACTATGCGCTCGATGCCGGCAAAGTCGTAAAGGGGTTTCAAGGCGACTACCATTTGTATAGTGGAACAATTAGGATTGGCAATGATACCCTTCGCCTTATAACCTGCAATGGCCCCTGGATTCACTTCCGGAACGACCAGGGGGACATCGGGATCCATCCTCCATGCACTGGAATTGTCTATTACAACCGCACCTGCCCTGGCGGCAGATGGGGCGAACATGATGCTTCTGTCTCCTCCTGCTGAAAACAGGGCTATGTCTATTCCCTCGAAGGAACCATGGTCCAACTTGTGAACGGTGACAGGCTCACCCCTAAAGGAGAGAACCTTGCCCTCGGAACGTTCAGAGGCAAGAAAACGGACCTCCCCTACCGGGAAATCCCTTTCTTCCAGCACTCTGATCATTGTCTTGCCAACCGCCCCGGTAGCCCCTGCAACGGCAACATTGTATTTCCTTGGCATGATGAGAAGTGCCCTCCTGCTAACCCCTTACATAACCTGCTACCAGATCCCCTACCTCAGTAGTGGAATATCCCATCTTTCCTGCCGAGAGGCTCTTTAGATCCTTGCTGACCGCACGTTTTACCGCATCTTCAACCGCCTTTGCCGCCTCTGTTTCACCCAGGTGATCCAGCATCATCTGCCCAGCACAGATGGCGGCCATGGGATTTATGACATTCTTGCCCGTATACTTCGGGGCCGAGCCGCCTATGGGTTCAAACATGGAAACACCTTCAGGATTGATGTTGCCGCCGGCAGCGATCCCCATGCCTCCTTGTATCATGGCCCCAAGATCGGTAATGATATCCCCGAACATGTTGTCTGTGACGATCACGTCGAACCACTCCGGATTTTTCACCATCCACATGCAGGTGGCATCCACGTGTGCATATTCGGTTTTGATATCAGGGTATTCCTTGGCAACCTCATGGAACGTCCTCTCCCATAGTCCAAAGGCATAGGTAAGCACATTAGTCTTGCCGCAGAGAGTAAGGGTCTTTTTCTTATTACGGCGCCGACAATATTCGAACGCATACCGGATACACCTTTCGACACCCTTCCTGGTATTTATCGATTCCTGCACCGCCACTTCATCAGCGGTCCCCTCCTTCAAAATGCCGCCTGCGCCGGCATAGAGGCCCTCTGTATTTTCCCTGACGACCACGAAATCTATATCCTCCGGCCCCTTATCCTTTAACGGTGTATCCACACCCGGATACAAGACAACAGGCCTTAGATTAATGTATTGATCCAGGGCAAACCTCAAGGCCAAGAGAATGCCCTTTTCCAGTATGCCCGGCCTTACGTCCGGATGTCCAATAGCCCCCAGATATATTGCCTTATATTGCTTGAGCTCCTCTGCCGCACCCTCAGGAAGAACCTCACCGGTACGCAGATACCTTTCTCCACCATAGTCGTACCAGGTCATGTCCAACCCGAAACCATACTTGGAAGCGGCTGCCTCCAGGACCTTGACCCCTTCGGCAATGACCTCCGGCCCTGTCCCGTCCCCTGGGATAACTGCAATCTTATATCTATTCATGTTCAAAAAATCCTCCCTTTGATTTCCGTGATTCTGTCTCAACTGGTAGTGGCTGCCCTAGAGCGTTTCAGCACATGCGGAATCAATCCACCATCCGCGATGAGTTCCTGCATAAAGGCAGGTATGGGCTGGGCATGAAAGGTCTTGCCGGTAGTAAGATCGTGGATCTCTCCGGTATCACCATTTACCTCGACCTCATGGCCCTGTTCAAGGGCGACGGCTGCTTCTTCGCATTCAAAGATGGGAAGCCCCATGTTGAAGGAGTTTCGGTAAAAGATCCTGGCAAAGCTCGGGGCAATGACACAACCTACTCCAGCGGCCTTCAAAGCAATTGGGGCATGTTCGCGGGAAGAACCACAGCCAAAGTTCTTGCCCGCAACTATTATGTCGCCAGGCTGCACCTTAATGGCAAATTCAGGATCGGCATCCTCCATGCAGTGCTTTGCCAGTTCAGCGGGTTCCGAAGTATTAAGATACCTTGCAGGGATTATCACATCGGTATCGATATTTTTACCAAACTTCCAGACCTTACCTCTTATATTCATAAAAACCTCTTAAACTCCATATGGCTACGACTCTGGAGACGTCTTAGCGTAAAAATGAGACCGAAAAAACATGCCCTCGCAAAGAACCAAAAGGATACATCCCTTAAGTTCAGCAAGGCATTGGACAAAAGGGCAATTTTTATAAGGTCTCCTAAAGTTGATCAGGGGTACCAATATATCCGAGGACCGCGCTTGCCGCCGCAATGGCAGGATTGGCCAGGTAGACCTCGCTTTCAGGATGTCCCATGCGCCCGACAAAGTTCCTGTTCGTTGTTGCAAGCGCCCTCTCTCCCTTGGCAAGTATACCCATGTGCCCCCCAAGGCATGGCCCACAGGTAGGCGGACCGATGACGGCCCCTGCCTTCAGAAAGGTCTCGAGGTATCCCCTTTCAAGTGCCTCACAATAGACCGAGGGAGTGGTTGGCAGCACTATCAACCGGAGGCCTCTTGCCACCTTATGCCCTGAGATCACCCTTGCAGCCAGCTCCAGGTCCTCAATCCTACCATTGGTACATGAACCTATCACAACCTGATTCAGCTCCACACGGCCCACTTGGGAAACAGGCCTTGTATTCTCCGGCAGGTGCGGAAAGGCTATCTGTGGCTCTATATCATTGCAATCATACTCGATCACCTTCTTATAATGTGCATCAGGATCACTTGTAAAGAAGGTATAGTCACGTTGCGCCCTGCCTTCCACATATTGCCGTGTGACATCATCGGGGTTTATAAGCCCAACCTTGCCACCTGCCTCTATGGCCATGTTGGACATGGTGAACCTGTCTGACATGCCCAGGGAATCTACCGCCGGGCCGGTAAATTCCATGGCCTGATACAAGGCCCCGTCCACACCAATATCCCCGATGGTATAGAGAATGAGGTCCTTGCCACCTACCCATGGCCTCAATTGCCCGTTGAACACGAACTTGATGGTCTCTGGCACCTTGAACCAGGTCTTCCCTGTCATCATGGTGGCAGCAAGGTCTGTACTTCCAACTCCTGTGGCAAAGGCCCCCAAGGCACCATAGGTACAGGTATGACTGTCGGCCCCGATGACCACGTCACCAGGAATCACTATACCCTTTTCAGGCAAGAGAACGTGCTCCACCCCGGTCTCCCCACCATCATAGTGATGAACTATCCCGTGTTCCCTGGCAAACTCCCTAAGCATGAGTGCCTGCTCAGCACTCATTATATCCTTATTTGGCACGAAATGATCGGCGACAAGGGCAATCTTCCCCTTGTCAAAGACCGATTGCACCCCGGCCTTGCGAAAGGTCTTGATGGCAATCGGTGCCGTAATATCGTTACCAAGGGCAAGATCCACGGTTACCTCCACGAGCTGGCCAGGGCTCACCGAATCAAGGCCAGCGTGGGAGGCCAGGATCTTTTCCGCTATATTCATGGATTTGCTCATCTTTTCACTCCAATCAAGGTATATATCATCTGCCATGCCCCCACCAGGGCCATGTTTTCATGCCTGGAACCTGTACAGGTTAAGGTAAAGCGTAAAAATTTACTTCTTATACTCCAACCGGTTCAGGGCGTTGAGATAGGCCCTGACACTGGCAGTAATAATGTCTGGATCAGCGCCCTGGCCTGTCACCACCTGGGAATCTTCCTGGAGCCTCACGGTCACCTCTCCCTGGGCATCGGTACCACCTGTGATCGAATTCACCGTGAACCTGAGCAGCTGGCTCCTTGTTTCGGTGAGGCTGGCCACCGCCTTGAAGGCTGCATCAATCGGGCCGGCGCCTATACACGCGACAACCTTCTCCTTACCGTCGATCTCTACGCCCACGGTAGCAGTAGGCCTGATACCGCTTCCACCAGCCACATGGAGATAGGTCAACCTGTAACGCTCGGGTATCCGCAACACCTCCTCAGCCACGAGGGCATCCAGGTCCTCAGGATAGATTTCCTTCTTCTTGTCCGCAAGGTCCTTGAATCTGGCAAAAACCCTGTCAACCTCCTCCTGGGATAGGTCATATCCCATCTCATCAAGTCTGGCCTTGAGGGCATGGCGGCCTGAATGCTTACCAAGGACCAATCTGCCCCTTGCAAGTCCTATGTCCTTGGGATCCATGATCTCATAGGTTGTCCTTTCCTTGAGGACCCCGTCCTGGTGAATACCAGACTCATGGGCAAAGGCATTGGCACCCACAATGGCCTTGTTCGACTGCACGCTCATGCCCGTTAAGGTGCTTACCAGCCTGCTCGTGGCCATTATCTGCCTGGTTTCTATACCTGTCTCGAAGGGCAGGCAGTCATGTCTGGTCCTTATGGCCATTACCACCTCTTCCATGGCGGTATTGCCAGCCCTCTCACCGATACCGTTTACGGTACATTCTACCTGCCTAGCCCCTTGATTTATGGCCGACAAAACATTGGCCGTAGCGAGCCCCAGGTCATTATGACAATGGATGCTGAGCACGGCCTTGTGGATATTAGGAGTATGTTCAACCACATATTTTATCATGCGCCCAAAATCCCAGGGTATTGCATAACCGACGGTATCCGGGAAATTAACTGTTGTAGCACCGGCATCTATAACCGCTTCAAAGACATTGGAAAGTAAATCCAGATCGCTACGACTGGCATCCTCTGCTGAAAATTCCACGTTACTGGTATACCTTGCCGCATAGGCAACGGCAGAGCTTGCCATTTCAAGGACCTGTTCTCTGGTCTTGTTGAGCTTGTATTTGAGGTGTATGTCTGAAGTGGCAAGGAACGTATGAATCCTCGGATTTTCACCCTGTTTGATTGCCTCCCATGCGGTATCGATATCCCCTTGAAAGGCCCTGGCAAGGGCCGTTACCTGAAGGTTGCGCAATTCCTTGGCAAGTCTCTTAACGGCCTCAAAGTCCCCCGGAGAGGCCACTGGGAAGCCTGCTTCCAGGACATCTACGCCCAGTTTTTCCAACTGGCGACCAATCTGGAGCTTTTCGTCCACATTCAGTGAGACACCTGGGGATTGTTCCCCATCTCTCAACGTAGTATCAAAAATTATTATCCTGCCTCTTTCAGTCATTGTCTTTACCATTGATATCCACGCCGCTGCCGGGCTTTGCAGGCTCAGGTGCATACTTTGGTTTTGAGGATGGAACAAGGGCCTTAAATGACATTATCACGGGCCCTGAAAGTACGTAGGCTACGGATAGGATAAAAAGTATCACCTTTGGTTCCAAGGCAATGATCATCATGGCCAGTATAAGCCCCACCATACCTGAGAATGGATGCCTGTAGAACCAGGCAATGTCCTTGAAACTCTTGTACCTGACATTGCTAACCATGAGGAATGACAACCCGTAGACCATGAGCAGGACCGCATTATGCCGTATAGGTCCAAGGATACCTAGTTGCTGGCAAAAAAGTATGGACGTGGCTATCATGCCGGCGGCAGATGGACAAGGAAGCCCAAGGAAGTCCCTCTTGACCCCGGGATGACCTGTGCTCAGGGTATTAAACCTGGCCAATCGCAGGGCGGTAGTGGCCACGTAAAGAAAGGCGGCAAGCCAGCCCAGGCGTCCGAAGCCCTGCAATCCCCATAAAAATGCAAGTATGCCAGGGGCTATCCCGAAGGAAACGAGGTCTGCAAGGGAGTCATATTCCGTACCAAACTTGCTGGTCGAGCTGGTCATGCGTGCCACCCTGCCGTCAAGGCCATCAAAGATCGCTGCAACCAGTATGGCCACGGCCGATGTCTGAAAATTCCCATCTATAGCAGCTATTATGGCATAAAAACCGCTAAACAGACTGGCAGATGTAAAAAGGTTGGGGAGCAGGTAGATACCCCGCCTTGTTTTCCTGGACCGATTTTCCATCGATTTCGAATCCTTCATCGTTCACACCACCTTGCCGACATGACATTTGACACCACGCTCACTGACCTCCCTAACGCCCTTTTACCAGACCCGGTCGTTATTATATCGTTACTAATCCGCATGCTGCCGGAATAGATACGATTCCCTGAGTGTTTTTTAAGATCCGTTACCAGCATACAACCTTTCTAGCTGTCAGACCAGTTAATATGGATATACCTATGACCCCGTATCGGCGACAAGGAAACCGAGGACCACATAGCATTTCGATGTGATTTGAAAGACGTTTGAATCGAACAGCTTGCCGTGAAAATATGCCCTTGACCGGTGCCATATCTTCGCGTCCTGAGGAGACGGCATGAATATACCAGCCTTTATAAAGGCTTGAGACAATATTTGGCCGAGAAATACATTGGTATCAGGGAAATCAATGCATACCGGCGTGTCCTCACCGCCCAAAATTATGTAAGGACACGCGCATAATCCCAAATTATACACTTCAAATGCCGAACAAAAATAATTTTCTTTTATTTAAAATACTTACGAGCATTCTGATATATATAGATATTTATCTAATCAATGATGCCTTAAATTCCAATCAAATTTGCTCGGCATCTGAAGCCGCAAAAGGCCGCGATTTCACCAAATCTGCTGCCAGGGCATTGAGCACCGAAGTACATCTACCCCTTCCGCCTTGCATTTCTTGGTAAGCTTGCGAGCTACATTATTTGCCGTGAAAATGTGCCTTCCATCAGGGCTGTATTTTTATACCTGGGGTACCCGTACAATGTCCAGTCAGGTATGAAAGTTTGGGATAGTAATTCCAGATCATGTATCTTAAAGGTGCCTGGGGAAAGGATCTTATCTGGATGGAGCGGCTACTTGCAACCTTCCGCCTAAAGGGTGTGCTTCCCTGTCGCGCAATATTTTTAAGGGGCAACCACACCTACCGAATCCGTCTTGTACCAGACGCTCAAGGTGCCAAAGCGCGTCTACGGGCTTCTGCCCCGTATCTGCGGCAGCCTTGACAACTACATACATGATAGATAGGCCCCCCCTTGCCGGCTAGACGGTAGAGAGTTGCCTATTTTTTCAACCAACTCATCATATTTCTCAGGCGTGAACCCACTTCTTCTATCGGATGTTCCTTTTCCCGTTGTCTCATGGCATTGAACGCCGGCCTGTTTACCTGATTCTCGAGCAGCCATTCCTTGGCAAAGTTTCCTGTCTGGATCTCCTCGAGTATTCTGCGCATCTCCTTTCTGGTCTCCTGGGTAATGACCCTCTTGCCACGTGTAAGATCGCCATATTCAGCGGTATCGCTGATGGAATAGCGCATCTTGGAAAGGCCACCCTCATAGATGAGATCCACTATCAACTTCAGTTCATGACAGCATTCAAAGTACGCAATCTCAGGCTGATAACCAGCACTTACAAGGGTCTCAAAGCCTGCCTTGATGAGTTCGCTTACACCGCCGCACAGAACGCACTGTTCTCCGAACAGATCGGTTTCCGTCTCCTCCTTGAAGGTGGTTTCAATAACACCGGCCCTGGCAGCACCTATTCCATTGGCATAGGCAAGGGCCAATTGAAGGGCCTTTCCACTCGCATCCTGGTGAACCGCAACGAGTGAGGGTACCCCAGCCCCTATCTCGTACTCCCGGCGAACCAGATGTCCAGGACCCTTAGGGGCTACCATGGCCACATCAACGGTTTCGGGGGGTACTATCTGGCCAAAGTGGATGTTAAAACCATGGGAGAAGAGCAACATGTTACCTGGCTCGAGATTTGGCTCTATGGCCTCTTTGTAAAGCGAGCCCTGGATATGATCCGGAACCAGGACCATGATGACATCGGCCTTGCTGGCTGCCTCGGCCGCGCTCACTGGTGCGAATCCGTGCTTTACAGCAAGGTCGTAATTGGCCGAGCCAGGACGCTGCCCCACGATTACAGAAAAACCGCTGTCCCGCAGGTTCTGGGCATGTGCATGGCCTTGACTGCCGTAACCTATAATCGCTATCGTTTTGCCCTCCAAGGCGTCCTTGGGCGCCTCCTCCTCGTAATAGATCTTCATGGTTTCAGGATTCTCCTTCTCATGCTGTCTTTTTTTCTCTTATTATGGCTATGGTACCCGTTCGGGTTATCTCTTTGATTCCAAGTGGCTTGAGCAGCTCTATTACCGCCTTGAGCTTGGATTCAGGTCCGGTTATCTCTATCGTATAGGTCTTTGGACTAACGTCTACCACCTTGCATCTGAAGATATCACACATCCTCAGGATCTCGGCCCTCGTTTCAGCCTCTGCCCTCACCTTTATGAGTGCCATCTCCCTTTCAACGAAATCGCCCTCGGATACATCCACCACCTTGTAGACATCAACGAGCCGGTTGAGCTGCTTGATAATCTGCTCTATGATGAAATCGTCACCAGAGGTTACCAAGGTGAGATGGGAGAGTGTGGGATCAAGCGTGGCCGCAACGCTCAGGCTTTCGATATTGAAACCACGGCCGCTAAATAGCCCGGTGATCCTGGACAAGGCACCTGGGGTATTCTCTACCAAGACAGACAGTGTATGTTTCATAGGGAAAAGCTCCTTCCAGTCGAATTATACCAGCAGCATTTCGGTGGTTGCCTTCCCTGCAGGAACCATGGGGAAAACACCTTCTTCACGGGCAATTGCAAACTCCATTATTACAAGTCCATCGGTCTCAAGGCCCTTTTTCAAGACCGCCTCCACCTCTTCGGGTTTTTGCGCCCTGAAACCTGTGGCACCGTAGGACTCCGCCACCTTCACAAAATCCGGGGTGGTTTCGAATTTCGTTGCCGCGTAACGCTTCTCGTAAAAAAGCTCCTGCCACTGGCGGACCATTCCCAGGAACCTGTTGTTGAGGATAACTATCTTGACAGGCAGTTTTTGATCCATGGCAGTGGCCATCTCCTGGATGTTCATCTGGATGCTGCCATCACCGGCTACATCAACTACCAGTTTGTCAGGGAAGGCCATCTGTGCCCCGATTGCCGCTGGGAAGCCATAGCCCATGGTGCCCAAGCCACCTGATGTCAAAAAGGTCCTTGGCTTGTCGAATTTGTAGAACTGGGCGGTCCACATCTGGTTTTGCCCCACCTCCGTAGTAATAATGGCCCTACCCTTGGTCATTTCATAGAGTTTCTCTATTACATATTGGGGCTTTATTACCCCGGGTTCCTCCTTGTAACCCAGCGGATGTCTCTCTTCCCATGCCCTTATCTGTTCAAGCCAGGACTGATGTTGGTCACACCAGGCCTCTTCAGGACGACCCGCCACTTTCACCGCATTGACGAGTTTCCTCAAGGCCTTCTTACAATCACCGACTATGGGTACATCGACCTTCACGTTTTTCTGGATGGATGTGGGATCGATATCTATATGGATAATCTTGGCAAAGGGTGCAAAGGCCTCGATCTTGCCAGTCACCCTATCATCAAACCTGGCCCCTACGGCGATTATCAGATCCGTATTCGCCATGGCCATGTTGGCACAATACGTACCGTGCATGCCCAGCATGCCAAGATTCAACTCATGGGTTCCAGGAAAGCCTCCCAGTCCCATAAGGGTCATGGTGACCGGTGTACATGTTCTCTCGGCCAACTCTCTCAGCTCATTATGGGCATCGGAGATGATAACACCGCCCCCTGCATAGATGACAGGTCTTTTGGCCCTTTCCAGCACACGGTAGGCACGCTCGATCTGCTTTCCATGTGGTTCTATCACAGGGTTGTATGAACGAAGTTTGATCTTGTCTGGATACTCAAATTCTGCCTTTGCATTCTGCACATCCTTGGGCAGATCGATAAGGACAGGCCCGGGACGGCCTGATCTGGCGATATAAAAGGCCTCTTTTATTGTGCGGGACAGGTCCTTCACATCCTTCACCAGATAGTTATGCTTGGTGCAAGGCCTGGTTATACCTACAATATCTACCTCTTGGAATGCATCATTTCCTATGAGACCGGTTGGAACCTGTCCGGTAAAAATGACCATGGGAATGGAATCCATGTAGGCCGTTGCAATACCGGTAACGGTATTTGTGGCACCAGGGCCAGAGGTGGCTATACATACACCCACCTTTCCTGTTGCACGGGCATAACCGTCTGCCGCATGGGCCGCACCCTGTGCGTGCCTTACCAAGACGTGTTTGATCGAACCATCCTTTTCCAGTTGGTCGTAGACGTCAATAATTGCGCCTCCGGGAAAGCCAAAAACCACATCCACGCCTTCTCTCTTCAAGGCCTCCACAACCATTTCTTTACCGGTCATCTTTGCCATAAACTTTACCCCTAACTATTCGAAATAAGCGCCTAACATATTCCTCTGGGCACTTGTTGTCAATCAACTCGTGGGCAGAATTTACCTGCCGTATTTTTTACGAGGCATGATTGCCTGGCAACTGATCCCTTAGGTATCAACCTGAACTAATCACATAAATAATTTTGAAAATATTTGCAATTCATAAAATCGACTATCCCAGATCGCGCAGCTACTGAATGCTTTTGTTGATATGTTGTTACACCTTTTGGGTGCGTCATAGGAAGCACCAAAATGTAACTCAGCAAAATTCTATTTATTCGATAGTCGAAATACATAATTTTGGATTGAATTGATTCTGGTGCGCTTCAGGCTGCAAGGCACCCTGAAAGGGCCTTCAAAAATATTACTTCCTGAAAAGCTCAGCCCCTTCACTTCTATCCCCACATTTGTTATTCATTAAAGTTTGTGTAACTTACCACTGGTGAATGGACTGACGAGAATGCATGGTATCGAGATAAACGAGTTTTCCGTCCTACTGAAGCATCCTGCCAAGAGGGCCGGCAAATGGCTACTCTATTGTATCCTGACCGGCGTATTTGCCGGAATTGGCTCGGTGACGTTCCATTATCTCTGCCATTTTGGTCACTTTTTCTTCCTGGATTACCTGGCTGGATACCACCCAAGCCATCCGGCAGGCGATCCCCCGCTGTTCTCTCATAGCTCCCACGAGCTAAGGCCCGTGATTCTATGGATGATACCCGCAGTTGGAGGATTGCTGAGTGGATTGCTCGTATACCTGTTCTGTCCGGAGGCCCAGGGGCATGGAACAGACTCTGCAATCAAGGCATATCACTTCAAAAATGGACTGATCAGCCCCAGGGTACCATTGGTAAAGACTATAGCATCATTCTTAACCTTAGGCACAGGGGGATCGGGCGGAAGCGAGGGTCCCATATGCCAGATTGGAGCAGGCCTGGGTTCACTGCTTGCTCAAAGGCTTGGCCTCACACGTAGGGAAATGAGAATTCTCATGGCAGCCGGCATGGGAGCTGGCATTGGCAGCATCTTCAGGGCCCCCCTTACAGGGGCCTTGTTCGCAGCAGAGATATTATACAGCGAGCCGGAATTCGAGGCAGACGTAATCATACCTACTGCCATCGCCTCAACCATAGCCTATTCCCTTTTCTGCTCCGTCTATGGATGGGGCTCCCTGTTCCGTGCAGAAGATTTTAAATTCGACAACATATTGGCACTTGGCCCCTATACGGTCTTGGCAGGTGCGGTAACCATCGCTGCCTTCCTTTTCGTCAAAATATTCTGGGGTACACATGATTTCTTTCAGGCCCTTGCCATACCGATGTGGGTAAAACCTGCCATAGGAGGCATACTCACCGGCACACTAGGGCTTTTCCTTCCGCAGGTGTTGGGCTTCAGTTACGGGTTCATACAACAGGGACTGAACGGCAACGTCTCCCTGGTACTGTTCCTGCTCGTGGCCTTTGGAAAGATACTGGCCACCTCTTTCTCTATAGGCTCGGGAGGCAGTGGAGGCGTTTTCGGTCCATCAGTGGTAATAGGTGGTTGTATCGGCGGGGCGGTAGGGCTTTTCTTCCATCAGGTTGCACCTGATATCGTAACCAGTGCTACTCCCTTCATAATAGTGGGCATGGCAGGTTTTTTTGCCGGCAGTTCCAACGTCCCCATTACCGCTGTCATCGTGGTCAGCGAAATCACCAGCTCTTACCACCTCTTGTTGCCGAGCATGCTGGTTTGCAGCATGAGTTACTTTTTGTGCAGAAGGTGGAATCTGTACCGGGCACAGGTACCTAACAAGGTAGCCTCACCTGCCCATAAGGGTGATTTCATCACGGACGTGCTGGAAGACATCAAGGTCAGGGACATATTCAACCCTGCCAGGACATTTGCAGTCATTCCGGAGGACATGAGTTTTTCTCAATTCTGCAAGTTCTTCAGGTTCACGGATCAACATTATTTCCCAGTAGTAGACAGGGAAGGAAGGCTTTCTGGAATATTCTCCATAAATGATATCCGTCACTGCCTCTTTGACGACGTGGATCTTGGACCGCTAGTCATAGTGAAGGACATAGCCAGGAAGGATGTGATAACCACTACCCCATCGGAGGATATAAATTCCCTGCTGCAAAAGTTTACTGTCAGGAACATCGACAGGATACCCGTGGTAAAAGATGATGATCCAACCCAGTTCCTGGGCATGATCAGCAGGAGGGAGGTCATAGCGTTCTACAACAAGTCATTGAATGATATGAAGGTCACGGCGTCAAAGAATGAACCCGTGCCATTTTAACGATGATGAAAAAGCTCAGCCGCCTCTAAGGGCGGCCAAGCTTGTCCATACTCCAACAGGTCCCCACAACACCACTTTTTACAAGGTTAAAAAAAACGCCCTCAAAGCATGGCTTCGAGGGCGTTCATGGCCCAAACAAAATATTCAATTTTTTATTATCTTTTTCTAGCAAACTGCCTGTTTTTTGTCAAGGCAATTTATACGGAGAAGGCCGCCCTTAGACGAAGAGCGTTTTCACGTGTCTCTTTCCTATTTTCCCGATCCCTCCCCTCCTTCAGGGGTATCTTCTGATTCAGTTAACTTTTCCTCGGAAGCCTCTGGCTTGCCCCCTTCTTGCACTTCATCGGCATCCACAGACTCCTCCACGGCCTCAGCCTCTGGCACGGATGACTCGCCAGCCGGCGCCTTCACCTCATGGGTTTCCTCTTTTGTCTTGGCCATAGGTTCAGGCTGTGCCTCGGGAATGATCTTTTGCCCCTCCGGTTGCCTGGAGGAAGCAGGCCTTTTCCTGGCCTTAGGACCTGGAAGAGACTCAGTCACCAGTTCAATGATACACATCATTGCCCCGTCACCCAACCTGGGACCTGTACGTACTATTCTGGTATACCCGCCATTTCTATCGACAAACATTGGACTGAGTTCGCCAAAGAGCCTGGCAACCACCCCCTTGTCCCTTATCACCGAAAGTGCCTGCCTCCTGGCATGGAGTGTCCCGTTCTTTCCTAGTGTAATCATCCTGTCGGCAAGAATTCGCACTTCCTTGGCCCGGGTCACGGTAGTTTGTATCCTCCCATGTTCTACCAAGGATGTCACCATATTCCTGAGCATTGCCTTACGATGCGCCGTCTTACAGCCAAGCCGGCGACTTCTTCTACGATGCCTCATATTTACTTACCTTCCTTATCCCCTTCGCCTTCCTCCTTTGAAGGTGAAGGTGGACTCCAGCCTTCCAGTTTCATTCCCAGTTTGAGCCCCATTCCATCTAGTATCTTCAATATCTCTTCCAAGGATTTCCGCCCAAAGTTTTTCGTTTTGAGCATCTCTTGTTCGGTCTTCTGAACAAGTTCGCCAATATAGTGTATATTGGCATTTTTGAGACAATTGGCAGAGCGGACGGAAAACTCAAGCTCATCAATCCTCCTGTTCAGGTCCTCCAGCTTGCCACCCAGTTCTGGGGCGGGTGGTTCCTCTTCAGGTTCCTCTTCCTCATCAAAATTGATAAATACCGCCAGTTGTTCCTTCAGGATCTTTGCAGAATATGCCACAGCGTCCTCTGGCGCCACACTGCCATCGGTCCAAACCTCAAGCGTAAGCTTGTCATAGTCGGTCCTCTGGCCCACCCTGGCCTGTGAAACCACGAAGTTGACCTTTTTTATGGGTGAATACAGCGCATCTATGGCAATAGTGCCAATAGGGGCGTCAGGGTCCAGCTTGGCATTTTCCTCGGCGGCAACATATCCCTTACCCCATTTTACCTTCATTTCCATATTGAGTTCGCCATCTTCCGTCAAAGTGGCTATGTGATGGTCAGGGTTCAATATTTCGACACCACCCTCAGGAGCCACTAGATCCTTGGCGCTTATATAGCAAGGTCCCTTTTTCTCAACCCGCAACCATTTTTCCCCATCCTGGAACAGCTTTGGCCGGACGCCCTTGAGATTCAATATAATCTCCGTAACATCTTCCAACACACCCGGGATGGTGGCCAATTCATGAAGTACACCCTCTATCTTGACCGAGACGATGGCGGCACCCTGTAACGAAGACAGCAAAATACGCCTCAATGCGTTCCCAAGCGTCGTCCCATATCCCCTTTCAAGCGGCTCGCACGTAAACTTACCGTATGATTCTGTACGGGTCTCCGAGTCGATTTCCAGACGTTTGGGAACGATAAGCTCCCGCCAATTTCGGTAAAAAGGAGTCTGTTCTGTACTCATATCTTTATTTGATGCCCCATTTATTACTTAACCCCCAATCTAATATGACCAGAAGGTCAAGAAATAGCAAACCTCTACTATTTTGAGTAAAACTCAACTATGAATTGCTCCTGAATCGGCATTGTAATATGCGCTCTCTCCGGGAGAGATTTGACACTGCCTTTCTTGTTATCGGCATCCAGTTCCAGCCATTCCGGCACCCCCCGCCTGGCCACAGCCTCCAGTGCCTGGATTATTACCGGGATCTCCCTGCTCTTCTCCGCGACTTCCACTACATCACCTACCTTTACCTGAAAGGAAGGGATATCGACCTTACGTCCGTTTACCCGGAAATGGCCGTGTTTCACAAGCTGGCGGGCCTGAGACCTTGACTCGGCGAATCCAAGCCTGTACACCACATTATCTAGCCTCTTCTCAAGGAGTACGAGCAGATTCGTACCGGTCACACCTTTTTGCCGGTCAGCCAGGTCGAAATAGCTTCTGAACTGATCCTCCTGAATACCGTACATGCGACGGACCCTCTGCTTTTCCCGCAACCTGATCCCGTAATCCGAAACCTTGACGCGGCCCTGCCCGTGCTGTCCAGGGGGATAGCTTCTTCTCTCAAATGAGCATTTGTCTGAAAAACATCTATCTCCCTTAAGAAATAATTTGTTTCCTTCCCTGCGGCATAACCTGCACCGCGGCCCAGTATATCGTGCCAAGTTCTATCCTCCGACTCTGAATCCTGTCTGTCTTAGATGTTGAAATTTATGTAATTGACGGGAGCACCCCTTGCGTTTATCAGACGAAGACTGAGGACACCTTTAACCGTCTGTTATACCCTTCTTCGCTTGGGAGGCCTGCAGCCATTGTGTGGAATGGGGGTAACGTCCTTAATGACCTTGATCTGGAACCCTGCCATTTGCAGGGCACGCAGTGCTGCCTCACGCCCTGATCCGGGTCCCTTGACATGAACCTCTACCGTCCTCATACCATGCTCTGCGGCCTTTCGTGCCGCATGCTCTGCAGCTACCTGGGCCGCAAAAGGGGTTCCCTTTCTGGAACCCTTGAATCCCTGGGACCCAGCGCTGGACCACGAAACCGCATTGCCTTGTTTGTCTGTAATTGTCACTATCGTGTTATTGAAGGTCGCCTGGATGTGCACAACGCCCTCAGGTACATTCTTTTTTTCCTTCCTGCCACCTCGTCTAGGTGAGGCCATATTCCTCATACCTCCAATCGGCTATCTATCCTTTCTTCTTCCTTACAACAGAACGTCTCGGCCCTTTGCGGGTCCTGGCATTGGTTGACGTCCTCTGTCCCCTGACAGGCAGACCACGCCGGTGCCGAAGGCCCCTGTAACAACCGAGGTCCATCAGACGCTTGATATTCATGGAGACCTCCCTCCTGAGATCCCCTTCCACCTTATAGTCTGCATCTATGATCTGTCTTAGGGCAGTAATATCCTGGTCGGTCAATTCGTCGGTCTTTTTGTTCCAATCTATACCCGCCTTATCCAGAATCTTCTGAGCACTTGTCCTGCCGATTCCATAGATGTAGGTAAGGGCCACTTCAAGCCTCTTGTTTTTAGGCAGATCAACTCCAGCAATCCTTGCCATGTATTTTCCCCCTCGCTATCCCTGCCTCTGCTTATGCCGTGGATTCTTACAGATAACGCGGACAATACCCTTGCGCCTGATTATCCTGCAATCCTTACACCTGCACTTGACTGATGCTCTGACTTTCATCACCTTTTCCCCTAAACTAAAGGCAACAAGCCACCAGAAGTCTGGTGGACATTCCTTATAATTTGAATACCTCTTCTATTGCCGATCCGTACCCGGATCAACTAAAGGGTGTCACTAAAAAACTATTTAGATCGATAGATAACCCTGCCACGGGTCAAATCATATGGAGAAAGCTCTACAGTTACCCTGTCCCCAGGCAGGATCTTTATGTAATGCATACGCATCTTTCCAGAAATGTGAGCAAGCACCTTGTGACCGTTGTCAAGCTCAACCCTGAACATAGCATTAGGCAAGGTTTCTAATACCTTACCCTCAACCTGTATAGCGTCTCCTTTTGCCATTTAGCGCCTCTATCAAGCCATTTGAATTCAGACAAAAAATTAAATTACCATATATCAGCAAAAACGCGAAGAAAAAACTTACCTCAATTCTCCGACAGCAAACTCAAATATCGATGCGCCTGTGAATATGGGGACACACACGCACCAGGGCCACCAGGCTGTATCACTGAATACACACAAAAATCATACGGCACTCAATATAAGCGGTCCTTTGTTGGTGACAGCGACCGTATGTTCAAAATGCGCGGCAAGTGATCCATCTGCCGTAACCGCCGTCCAACCATCCTCTAGCACACGTATATCCACACTACCTGCGGTCACCATCGGCTCTATAGCGATGACCATACCCGGTCTAAGCACCGGGCCGGTACCCTTTTTACCGTAGTTCGGCACCTCTGGCGGTTCATGGAGCGCCTTACCAATACCATGGCCGACAAACTGACGCACCACCCCAAATCCGGCCGATTCCACGTATCCCTGGATAGCAGCCGACACATTGCCAAGCCGAGATCTTGGTCTGACCTTGGAAATGCCCGCGTCAAGGGCGCCACGAGTCACCTCTAAGAGCCTGTGGGCTACAGCAGGCCCATTTGGGCCTACGATTCCGCTCAGTGCGGCATCACCATAATAGTCTTTGTAAATAACGCCAAGGTCAAGGCTGACCAAGTCCCCATGACGCAGTTTCCTATGCCGGGAAGGAATACCATGGACTATTTCTTCATTGATTGAGACGCATAAACTGGCCGGATAGCCATGATAGCCCTTGAATGCAGGTTTGCAGCCCCTGCGAAGAATTTCCTTTTCGGCGAATGCATCAAGACGGTAAGTAGTTACACCTTCCACCAGTTCTTCGAGTAATAGCTGGAGGATCTCGGCTACGATTTTATTCGCCGTGCGCATCAGCTCAATCTCCCAAGGTGCCTTGAGCCTTATACGCTTTATCGCGACTTTATTTTTCACATTACCACTTCGGCTCAGGCCCTGCGTCCCCTGAGCTTGGCACCCTTCATAAAACCTTCATAATTCCTGGTAATCAGGTGCGATTCTATCTGTGCCATGGTATCCATGGCCACCCCCACTACGATCAAAAGCGCCGTGCCACCAAAATAAAAAGGAACGTTAAAATTCGAAATCAATATACTCGGCAACACACATACCGCCGATACATAGATCGCTCCGATGAGCGTAATCCTTGAAAGAATATGATCTATGAACTCGGCCGTCCGCCTTCCGGGTCTGATTCCCGGTATATAACCACCATTCTTTTTAAGATTGTCGGCAATATCCGACGGATTAAAGGTTATGGCCGTATAAAAATAGCAGAAAAATACTATCAGTACGATATAGAGGCCTTCGTAAGAAAGGCTACCGGGTCTAAGGGCCTGCGCCACCCTTTGCATCCACGGCACCTGGATGAAATTGGCGATTGTCGCAGGAAACATGATGATAGAAGATGCAAATATAGGAGGAATCACGCCTGCGGTATTAACCTTCAAGGGCAAATGGGTGCTCTGCCCACCATATACCTTTCTACCAACAACCCTCCTGGCATAGTGAATGGGTATCTTCCTCTGGGCCCTCTCCATAAAACATATAAATGCCACCACTGCGATCATCATAACCAGCAAAAAGGCCATAAACGCCACGCTGATCTCACCAGTGCTCATCAGGCGAAAGGTGTCTATTATGGCAGAGGGCATCCTGGCCACGATACCGGCAAAGATGATCAAGGATATACCGTTACCGATCCCCCTTTCAGTGATCTGCTCGCCAAGCCACATGAGGAACACCGTTCCGGACATCAAGGTAAGGGCGGTCAACAACCTGAAACTCCAGCCAGGGATCGCCACTACAGGGGCGCCACCGGGTGCCGTCATGCTCTCGAGACCTATCGCTATTCCCAACCCCTGTAGCAGGCTGAGCCCCACCGTGCCAAACCGGGTATATTGACTTATCTTTTTTCTGCCGGATTCACCCTCCTTTTGGAGCGCCTCCAGATGGGGTATCGCCACGGTCAACAATTGAATAATAATGGAGGCGCTGATGTAGGGCATGATCCCCAATGCAAATATCGAAAAATTCTTCAGCGCTCCGCCAGAAAACATATCGAAAAGGCCAAACAGAGTGCCCTGCGCCCTGGCAAAGAATGATCCCAATGCCACGGTGTCAATGCCAGGAGTAGGAACCTGGACACCAATTCGGTATACCGCAAGCATTGCAAGGGTAAACAGGATGCGCTTACGTAACTCTGGTACGTTTCCGAGCCCCTCTAGACCTTTTAGCACCTTTTAAGACCCTACCTTCCCTGCCCTTGAGATAATCTCCACCGAGCCACCGGCCGCTTCTATCTTTTTCCGGGCGGAGGCACTGATTCCATGTGCCCGCACCCTGACAGGCCTGGAAATCTCCCCCTCCCCCAGGATCTTCAAGAGCCCGTACACCTTACGTACCAAGCCACGCCTCTTCAGGGTATCAAGATCAATGGTATCCAGACCTTCAAGCCCCTGGAGGGTACCTACATTGACAACACCATATACTATCCTTGACCTGTTCTTGAAACCCCTCTTGGGTAGCTGTCGATAAAGCGGCATCTGGCCACCCTGAAAACCGGCTGGTATGCTGGCCCCTGACCGGCTCTTTTGGCCTTTCTGTCCCTTGCAGGCAGTCTTGCCATGGCCAGAACCTGGCCCGCGACCTACCCGTTTTTTATTTCGCTTTGCCCCGGCAAAGGGCGTTAATGAATCCAATCCGATCATCAGCTTCTCCAAAAAATCCAGTCAGTTTCTTCCCTAAAGAAATGGATGGACATCAACCTTCCTGCCCCTGTACTTCGCACGGCGAATAGACAATTCCAGGTTCTTAAGTCCATCAAAGGTGGCATGGACCACGTTATGGGGGTTGCTGGTACCCAGACATTTGGTCAGAATGTCGTGTATGCCGGCTGCCTCCATGATGGCCCTTACTACTGTCCCGGCGATAACCCCGGTGCCGGGATATGCTGGCTTAAGCAATACCTTGCCTGCCCCAAAATGGCCAACTATGTCATGGGGTATGGTCTTTCCCACCATTGGGACCTGTATCATGGCCTTCCGGGCCTTTTCGCTGGCCTTCCTCAGGGCCTCTGGCACCTCTTTTGCTTTTCCCAGGGCAAAGCCGACCTTCCCATTCCCATCACCCACTACCGAAAGGGCACTGAAGCTAAATCTTCGCCCCCCCTTGACCACCTTGGCCACGCGGTTGATAAAGACTATTTTTTCAATCAGTTCCTGATCGTTTTTATCTTTCAATTCTCGCAACTTATCACTCCTCAGAGGCGTTAAAACTCAAGGCCGCCTTCCCTAGCTGCATCCGCCAAGGCCTTGACACGCCCATGATAAAGATTTCCACCACGGTCAAAGGCTACCCGCTTGATCCCTTTCTCCCCAGCTATCGTGGCCAGCATCCGGCCAACCTCGGCAGCAACATCCTTTTTTGAGCCCAATTCCCTGCGTCTCTGCCTTATTTCCCTGTCGATTGAAGATGCAGCAGCGAGGGTTACACCCTTTTCATCGTCAATGATCTGGGCAAATACATTCTTGTTGCTACGGAAAACAGCCAATCTTGGCCTCTTGCCCGTACCTTTGATCCTTTTCCTGATCCGCTGCTTCCTACGAAGTCTAGCAGCTAGCTTTGGATTCGTCTTAAACATATGATCCTGACCTATTCAACCTATTTGGCAGCGGCCTTCCCGGCCTTCCTGATGATGACCTCGTCTACGTACTGAACACCTTTACCCTTATATGGTTCAGGTGGCCTGAATGCCCTTATCCTGGCAGCTGTCAACCCTAATAATTCCTTGTCAAACCCCTCAAGGATGATCCTTATCTCCTTCTGCCTTTCCACCTTGGCGGTTATTCCATCCGGAACCCGGAATTCAATAGGATGGGAATAACCCAGGTAAAGCACCAATGCCTTACCCTTTTCCTCTACTTTGTACCCTACCCCATTGACCAGTAATTCCTTCTTGAATCCATTGGTAACGCCTTCAACCATGTTAAACAATAGCGCCCTGGTCAGGCCATGGATGGCCCTGCTCTGTTTCGAGTCGTCCGCCCTTTCCACGATAAGATAGTCACCATCAATCTTCACCGAGGCCAATTCATGTATGTACCGCTGAAGACTGCCCTTAGGGCCCTTGACTTCTATGTGCCTGCCCTGAATATTTACCGTGGTGCCCGCTGGAATCTTGATGGGCTGCTTGCCAATTCTTGACATCCTAAATACTCCTATCTACCAGACGGAACACAAAAGCTCCCCGCCGACCCCCAGCTTTTTGGCCTCGGCGTCGGTCATAACGCCCTTCGATGTAGAAACTATAGCGATCCCAAGTCCGCCCCTGATGGTAGGAATATCTTCCTTTCCACAATATAACCTGCGGCCAGGCTTACTGAGTCGTTTCATCTCTATTATCACAGGATCCCCGTGAATGTATCTCAGAAATACACGGATCTTGCCCTGTTTTCCGTACTTGATCAACTTGAAGTTGCTTATGTAGCCTTCTCTTTTCAGAATTCCCACTATATTCGCCTTTAGATTGGACGAAGGGATATCGACCTTATCATGCCTTGCCTTTACCGCATTCCTGATGCGGGTGAGCATATCCGCTACCGGATCTGTCATTGCCATATGGATAATCTCCGTAATTCTCCGACGAATCTTTACCAGCTCGATTTCGTTACGCCAGGTAACTGGCCAAAAGAGGCCATCTTTCTGAAACAGATTCTACAGATACCAAACTGCCTGATGAATGCCCTGGGTCTGCCACAGATTGGGCACCTGTTATACTTCCTCACCTTGAATTTAGGCTCCCGTCTGGCCTTTACCATCAACGACTTCCTAGCCAATTGCTTGTCTCCTCCCTATAACCACCCTATTTACGAAAGGGCATGCCCAAAGTGCGAAGCAGAAATCTGCCTTCATCGTCCGTCTTGGCTGTAGTCACAATCGTGACATTCAGACCCTTGACCTTGTCAATTTTATCATAATCGACCTCTGGAAATATGATATGCTCCTTTATGCCCAAGGTATAGTTACCACTTCCATCAAAGGCCTTGGGTGAGATGCCCCGAAAGTCCCTTATCCTTGGTATCGCGATATTGATCAGCTTGGTGAGAAAATCATACATGCGTTCCCGCCTCAAGGTTACACAACATCCAATGGGCATACCCGTACGGACCTTAAAGGCCGCGATGGACTTTCTAGCCCGTGTAATAACGGGCCTCTGACCAGCGATCAACGCAAGTTCGTTAGACGCCGATTCCAGGATCTTGGGATTCTGGATGGCCTCACCCAGCCCCATGTTCAGCACCACTTTTTCAATCCGTGGTACCTGATACATGTTGTTATATCCAAAGTGTTCCATCAGTTGAGGAACACTTTCGTTTATATATTTTTCTTCTAACAGGGCCATCTTGAAAATGCCTCCGCGGACCTATTTCTTCTCAACGGGAATTATCTCTCCGCATTTTTTACAGAGTCTGACCTTTGATCCATCATCCAGTTTCTTTTTGGATATTCGGACCGGATCGGTACACTTTGGACAGATCAACATCAGGTTGGAGATATGGATAGACGCTTCCTTTTCTATTATTCCCCCACCTGAACGAGGGCCGGGTTTGGTGTGTCTCTTGACGATCTGAGCACCCTCTACTATCGCCCTGTATTTACCAGGCAGGATTGCCTTGATCTTTCCCACCTTGCCACGGTCCTTACCAGCCATGACCATGACCCGGTCGTTTTTCCTGAGATACGTACTGACAGTCTTCATGAACTTTGGTCTCCTGGCCGACTACAATACTTCAGGAGCCAAGGATATGATCTTCATATATCGCTTTGCTCTCAGCTCCCTAGCAACAGGACCGAATATACGCGTGCCTATCGGCTCACCGTATTGATTGATCAGTACCGCGGCATTTTCATCAAACCTGATCCACGTGCCATCAGCCCTCGCAATTTCCTTCTTGGTCCTGACGATCACCGCCTTGGCCACGTCTCCTTTCTTGACCTTGGAATTCGGCATGGCCTCCTTGACAGACACAACGACCACATCACCTATGCTAGCATAGCGTCTCCGCGTACCACCAAGAACCCGCACACAACAGACCCTTTTGGCGCCTGAATTATCTGCAACGCTGAGCATTGTCTCCTGCTGGACCATACTCGTAACCTTCCTTTCCTAAATCGCCTTTTCCAGAATTTCCTTCACAACCCACCGTTTCCTACGGCTCATGGGCCTGCATTCCTCAAGGAGTATCTTGTCTCCCACCTTACAGGCGTTCATCGGGTCATGCGCCATATATTTCTTTCTGCTCTGGACAAATTTTCCATAGATCGGATGTTGAAATCGCCTGATTACAATCACACTGACCGTCTTATCCATCCTGTCACTGGCGACCGTACCGATCAGCGTTCTTTTTAATCCTTTTTCAGCCTTCATTATTACTCCTTAAACAGCAGCCAGTTCCTTTTCCCGTATAACAGTCTTTACCCTGGCTATCTGCCTCCGAACCTGCTTGATCTTGGACACATCTTCCAACTGATGGGTAGAATGCTGAAATTTGAAATTAAACAATTCCTGCCGGAGATCCCTTTCCTTTTGCAGCAGTTCTTCCATGCTCAATTCCCTCAATTGTGAGACATCCTTCTTCATAATGCTTCACTCCTGGTAACAATCTTGGTAGGAATGGGAAGCTTGTGGGCCGCAAGACGCAAGGCCTCTCTAGCGGTTTCCTCTTCGATGCCCTCCATTTCATAGAGAATCCTACCTGGCTTTACCGGAGCCACCCAGTACTCCACGCTGCCTTTTCCCTTTCCCATCCTGGTCTCGGCAGGTTTTTTGGTGATAGGCTTATCAGGGAAGATCCTGATCCAGATCTTTCCGCGCCTCTTTACGTGCCTGGTAATCGCAATACGGGCGGCCTCTATCTGCTGTGACGTCAGCCTTCCCTTACCCAAGGCCTTCAGACCGAAATCACCAAAGGACAATGTGCAGCCGCGTTGGGCCACTCCCTTTATCCTTCCCTTCTGCTGCTTTCTGTATTTTACCTTCCGCGGGGTCAACATATCCTACACCTTATATCTTTCACTGTACTTGCCAGCAGATTCAATTTCTTGAAAATTCTAAACGAGGGTGGCTATATCGGACTCCCTGTCGGGCAATACCTCACCCTTGAAAATCCAGACCTTCACACCGATCACACCATACGTAGTCTTGGCCTCTGCCATGCCATAATCTATATCTGCCCTGAGGGTATGAAGCGGCACCCTTCCCTCCAGGTACCATTCCTTTCGCGCCATCTCGGCACCACCCAGACGGCCTGAACATTGAATCCTTACACCCTTTGCGCCGAATTTCAGGGTAATGCCGACGGCCCTTTTCATGGCCCTCCTGAAGGATATACGGCGCACCAACTGGCTTGCTACATTTTCAGCCACAAGCTGGGAATCCAGCTCCGGCCTCCGCACCTCGGTTATATCAACCAGAACCGGTCGCTTTACCATCTTTTCGAGATCCCGCTTGAGCGCCTCTATCTCTACGCCCTTTTTACCGATAACAATACCAGGTCTTGCGGTATGAATCTTCAATCTCAGGCGTTTGGCAGCCCTTTCTATCTCGATCCTGGATATTCCCGCATGTCCTACCCTGCTCTTCACGAACTGCCTCACGTTGTAGTCTTCATGGACGAGTGCAGGGTATTCCTTTTCAGCGTACCATTTCGAGTCCCAGCTTCTCGTGATATTGACCCTGATACCTATCGGGTTAACTTTCTGTCCCAAAATTTCCTCCCCGGGTGCCGTTAGATGTTGAACTCATCAAGAACGACCGTGATATGTGACAGCTGATGCCGGATCGGGTATGCCCTACCCATGGCGCGTGGATGCCATCTCTTCAGCTGAGGGCCCTGGTCCACATAGATCTGCTTCACATACAGACTATCTACATCCAGATTATAATTTTCCACCGCATTCGCCAGTGCCGACTCGAGCACCTTTTTTATAATGCGTGCTGCCTTCTTTGGCATGACGTCAAGGATGGTCAAGGCCTCGCCTGCCGGCCTTCTTCTTATAACATCCGCCACAAGCCTGGCCTTCTGTGGTGAAATCCTCTTATATTTCGCTATCGCCCTGGCTTCCATCGTTATCAATCCTGTTATTTTTTCCGCATCTTGGATTTCTTGTCAGCCGCATGTCCATAATAGGTCCTGGTGGGTGAAAACTCGCCAAGTTTATGCCCTACCATATTTTCCGTGACAAAAACCGGGATAAACTTCCTGCCATTATGGACAGCGAACGTGAGACCTACCATTTCAGGAATAATCATTGACCTGCGTGACCATGTCTTGATGACACGCCTATCCTTGGTCTCGATAGCCTTGTTAACCTTACTCATCAAATGATGGTCTACAAATGGACCCTTTTTTACTGACCTGGGCACGGATTAACTCCTCGATCTCTTCTTTCATTCCGAGACAGCGAAAAAACTCCCATTTCACCCGACAGCCATGGTGCCTGTTTCGCTATCGAATAAAATCGCGCTCTTCCATATGCCTCATTCAACGCAGTCAAGGTACCTATTTCTTATGACGGCTTCTGACTATAAAGGCATCACTTGGTTTCTTACGCCTGGTTCTATATCCCTTTGTGGGCCATCCCCAGGGACTGCAAGGATGCCTCCCACCTGATGACTTTCCCTCACCTCCACCCATGGGATGGTCAACCGGATTCATTGCCACCCCGCGGACCCTGGGCCTCCTACCCAGCCAACGGGACCGGCCAGCCTTTCCAAGGGATATATTTTCATGCTCCAGATTGCCAACCTGCCCTATGGTGGCCCGGCACTGATCAAGGAACATGCGTACCTCACCGCTTGGCAGCCGGATCTGGACGTACTTGCCTTCCTTTGCCATGAGCTGGGCAGAGCCACCGGCGCTGCGCACGATCTGGGCCCCTTTCCCCGGACGCAATTCAATATTGTGTATCAAGGTGCCCAAAGGAATATTCTTCAACGGCATACAATTGCCGGGCCTTACATCCGTTATCTCATCTGATATGACCCGGTCTCCCACATGCAGATCATTCGGTGCGAGGATATACCTCTTTTCCCCATCTCTATAGACGAGCAGGGCTATATTGGCCGAACGGTTTGGATCGTACTCTATAGCGGCCACCCTGGCATCTATGCCGGTCTTGTTTCGCTTGAAATCAATTTTGCGGTATTTCCGCTTATGGCCGCCGCCCCTGTGCCGTGCAGTTACCCTGCCGTTGGAATTGCGCCCACCACTACTTTTGAGCGGTTCGGTAAGGGACTTTTCCGGTTCCTTCTTGCTGAGCACCGGATCGATTATGACGCTCATAAACCTGCGGCCAGGAGAGGTCGGTTTATATTTTTTGACAGCCATTACAATTCCTCAAAAAATTCCAGTGTCTCGCCGGGAAACAGCCGAACTATAGCCTTCTTTCTATCCGGCCTCTTGCCCAGATAGCGACCAACCCTCTTTGGCTTTCCCTTGACATTGATGGTCTGAACAGCAAGGACCTTCTTTTTAAAGATCCTTTCCACTGCTTTTTTTATCTCTATCTTATTGGCCCGCCTATCCACTTCAAAATATATCTGATTGGCCTTCTCCTTCTGAAAGGTGGCCTTCTCAGTGATTATGGGGCCCTTTATTACAGAATAAAGTTCCTTCATGCCTTAAGACGCTCCTCTATGGCGGTGACCGCAGACTCCGTTACAAGCACGCTTTCGTAATTGAGAAGGTCATAGACGTTCAAACCCTCCTTCAGCAGGACCTTGACACCTGGGATGTTCCTGGCGGCCAACATTATCTTTTCATCTACCGAATCCAGGATTATCAGTGTTTTGTCTATCTTAAAGTTGTCCAGGATGGCCTTGACCTTTCTTGTCTTGATCTCATCAATCCCAAAATCATCTATAACAAAGAATGCATCCCCGGAAACCTTGGCACTCAGGGCCATTTTGAGACCAAGCCTCCTGACCTTTTTGGGCAAGGCATAACCGTAATCCCTTGGCTTGGGCCCAAAGGTGGTCCCACCATGCCGCCAGACAGGCGATCTCGAACTTCCGGCACGTGCACGCCCCGTCCCCTTCTGTCTCCAGGGTTTTCTGCCCCCCCCGCTTACTTCACTCCGGGTCTTAGTCGAGGCAGTACCGGCCCTGCGGCAGGCACGCTGCCACCTGACCACGTCATGCAACAGACCTGTCTTTGGCTCTACTCCGAATACAGAGTCACTGACCTCAACTTCGCCTATTTTCTCTCGTTTCCGGTTATATATTGTCAGGGTTGCCATCTTATTGCCCATTCGCCCCCTATTTGAACCGTACAAACACCATCTGATTGATGGCCCCTGGAACTCCACCCTTGACCAGGAGCAGGTTTTCCTCCGGCCGCATATCAATAACCAGACAGTTTTTTGAAGTATGCCTGGTTCCACCAAGTCTTCCGGGCATCTTCTTACCCTTTATTACACGGGCAGGATAGGCGCTCATGCCTGCTGATCCGACCGCCCTGTGGTGTTTGGACCCGTGCGCCATTGGTCCCCTGGAAAATCCGTGCCTTTTCACTGTACCGGCAAAGCCACGGCCCTTGCTGATTCCTACGATATCAACGAGTTGTTTTACATCGACATCCTTCAACGTCAGGACATCACCAAGGCTGAATTGGTCTGGATCATCGACAGATACCTCCCTGAGATGACGATATCCTTCCTGCAATCCAGCCCTCTTGAAATGCCCCTTCATAGGATTATTTGTCTTCTTGAAGGGCTTGGGATGAAAGCCTAGCTGGATGGCGTTGTAGCCATCCTTTTCAGCAGTCTTCTTCTGAACCACAGTGCATGGGCCTACTTCCAGCACTGTTACAGGCACCCGCTTTCCGTCTTCCTGGAATACCTGCGTCATTCCTATCTTGTGGCCCATGAGGCCTGTTATATTTGCCATAATTGCTATCCCTGTATCGAACAGCCTTACAGTTTGATTTCCACATCGACGCCGGCTGAAAGCTCCAGCTTCATCAGCGCATCGATCGTCTGTTGTGTCGGCTCTATGATATCAACAAGTCTCTTATGTGTTCTGACCTCGAACTGTTCCCTCGACTTCTTGTCGATATGAGGAGACCTGAGAACAGTATGCCTGTTAATACGCGTAGGCAGTGGAATGGGACCGGCTATCCTGGCACCTGTCCGCCTTGCAGTATCAACGATTTCATTCAAAGACTGGTCCAACTGCTTATGGTCATACGCCTTAAGGCGTATCCTGATCCTTTGAGTTGGGATCATCATCCCCTAAATCCTCATCTTTCAATGGGCCTGCCGAATGACCGCAACGGGACCGGCTGGCATCACCCCACGGTACAATCGGATCGACCTCCAATAGTTATTATTAATCAAGCCCTTTATTCTATTATCTTGCTGACCACCCCAGCGCCCACTGTCCGGCCACCTTCGCGGACGGCAAAACGTAAACCCTCCTCCATGGCTATGGGCTGGATCAAAGAGGCATCTATCGTCACGTTGTCACCTGGCATCACCA
>JAJRZR010000071.1 GCA_024275145.1 Deltaproteobacteria bacterium
CAGGGGGCTGAAGGTCTTGTCCAGGATACTGTTCCACCCCATGAGGATGCCCATAATCAGCCCTGCGATAGAGCCTGCGCAAAAGCCGATCAGGACCCTGGTCAGGCTGCTGAAAAAATTGGCTGTCAGGATCCCGCTGACAGTCAATTCATAGAATTGTTGCATGACCTCCGAAAAGGGAGGAAAGAAAAACCGGCCCGGAATCAGATGAAAACGGGCCGCGGCCTCCCACAGGACGACAAATGCAACCACAGGCAACAGACCCTGGCCCAGCCTCATCCGCCTTTTCATTTCATGAACTCCAGGTCCAGGACATCTTCAGCCCTAAAGCCCTTTTTCAGATATCCAAGTCTTACCAGATAATCGATTACCTCCTGGACCATCTCTGGATCGACTGAGGTCGTATATTCCATTCGGGCCATGGAGGCCTCAAGTACTTCAGGGGCCATCTCGAATCCAGCAGCCGCCTTGACCGCCTTGGCAGGAAAGACCTTTTCACCGGTCAATGACAACTCCCTGGCCAGGATTTGGGCCGATTCGTGTGGATGCTGGTTGATCCAGTCAGTGGCCTTCCTGGTCACCCTTACAAGTGCCCTGACCTTGTCCAGATGTTCCTTGATCAATTCCTCTTTTACCACCAGGACGCTTCCCTGCATGTTGGGCCACAGGTCCCTGGCAGTAAGCAACATCCTGAAACCATAGTCCGTGGCCATGGTAGCCCACTGCTCCGGAAGAAAAGCAGCGTCCAATTGCCCCGTCTCTATGGCAAGCAGCTGCCTCGGGGGATTCATCCGCTGTACCTTGTTCAGTATCCTGGATGAATCCAGGCCAAACCGGTCAATGGCCTTGTGAAGCAGGACGTCCACTGCCCCTCCTTCCCTGACACAGCCGATCCGTATGCCAGGCCCTTCCAGGTCTTTTATTACCTTTATTTTCCGGGGATCGACTACCAGGCCGTAGCCATACCTGTGGGTCCCTGCAACAATCCTTATTGGCACCCCGGCATTGGCATAGCAATTGAGGGCAGGCACCAGGCATATGTACGCTGCCTGGATGTCTCCTCTGGCCAGGGCCGCGGCCAAGGCCATGCCAGTTACATAACTTTCATAAGCGGATAGCCTCAGCCCTTGATCCCTGAACCAGCCCTTATTGCGGGCCACATAGGCGCTGGCTGCATGGTCCATGAACTCTACCGCCATGCCTATGGGCTGCCCGTCCCGGGCGGCGAGGCAAAAAGGTGTATAGGAAAGAAACAACCCTGCCAGAAGTGGCATCAGTATTCCAAGATCTGGCAGCCTTTTCATTATTGATTCCTCCTGGTTAATCCCTGTTACAGACTGGCTCTGCTAAAACGGTAGTGAAATTGGAGAAAACCCCAGTCGGCCTGGGTATCCTCAGCCATCCTTTTGACAAATCTCCCCGGCCAGAAATGGCCATAACCAAATTGTACCTCCAGGCCATTGAAAGGGGTGGACCACCTGCCGGTAACATCAAATTCCCAGCCAAGGTCCTTGCCGGATCGTCCACTCCTGTCCCTGTAGAGCCTTTGGTTCAGGTACCAGGCATCCCTGGCCTCGGCCAGCCAGAACTTGTGTAACCCGGTCTTGAATCCAAGTCTCTCCCGCGGCTTGAATTCCAGGTTGATCTGCACGTCCTGAAGGTTTTTCCAGTCCATGAGATTCATCCTGCCGTACATCTTGTCCCGTGCCCCGAATACCCCGTCAAAAGTACCCTTGTCCCTGTCTATGGGGTTTCTGTCGCCAGATGCATAGGAAAACTCAATGCTTGCACGAGGTCTCCAGGGTATCCCCGCGGGCTTGTATCCAGCCATAATATGATAGCCGTAAGCCTCCAGATCATCGTGGGCCCAGTGGCCTGATTGCCAGACAAAGGTAAGATCATAATCAAATCCAGGCAGGGGTTCGGAATACGTACGCAAGCCATAATAGTTTGAAGCAAAATCACCGAATTTGCTGTCCTCACCCCTGAAATTGTCGTGGTTGTCAAATTTTCTGACCATAAACGGCTCCAGGTAAAGGATCCTTTTCTCCACTGGCAGGCGGAAATGGCTATAAACCGCCACGCATCCGAAAAAGTGGCGGTGGTCCAGGGTGAGCCTTTCCGGGTCATGGACGATATTTTTGCCATAAAAGGCATCTATGAAGTTTTCACTGTATTTATATGAAACCTTGACTGCATCCCAGATATATCTTCCTGTATTCCCCCATTCGCCTGGACCAAAGATTCTCTTGTCCCCATAGGCTATAATCTGTCTGCCAGCCTTAAGGCTGAGTCTGTAGTTGAAGAGATTTTTCAACTCAAGATAGGTATCAAAGGGTTCCCAGTAGTCCTTGTTGGGATTGTGATAGAGTCCTAGTCGCGAATTATAGAAGGCATGGTCGGGAAGAGCGACATTATAGGCCCTGGAGTCCTGGACCCCTGCTGAAAGATATATGTTTTTGCCTGGTTGATAACCAACGATAAACCTGATCCTCTGAAGGAGGAAACCGTTGTTTGCCTTGCCATAGGCTGGATATTTTCCATAATATTTTTGATTGAATCTATTTTCATATTCCCATCTGTACCTTATATCTGCCTTGATACCTACCAATCTGTCTGCTGCAGCTGCAGAAGATACGCTTGTCAAAAGAAGCAGAAAAACAGTCAACGTACCTTTTTTCCTCATGACTGCCCTCCAGATTCTTCCAATGGTTATACCCTCTGGGGCATAACGGTTGATCCAACGAGGTCCTTGGATGTTATCAAGCCAACTAAGCCTTGGGGTGGATGTTATACCAATTTTTTCTTTTATCCAGCAGACTGGTATGCGGTGTTCGTACATACCCCGTTTTGCCAGATGGATAAAAAACGGGATAGCCAATCCGGGGCCGTTTTCCCCTGCTCAATGGGTAGAATGTCGTCGGCCAGGAAGCGGGCTTCGTAGAGGTCGTGGGTTACAAGAACAACCGGTATAGAAAGTTGATTTTTTAGTGATTTCAAGTCGTTTCTCAACTTCATCCTGGTAGCCACGTCAAGGGCCGAGAAGGGTTCATCCAGCAGAAGCACCCCGGGTTTTCTGGCAAGTGCCTGGGCCAGGGCCACCCTTTGCCGTTCTCCTCCTGAAAGTTGGTGAGGCCTGCGCCTTCTCAGGTGCCGAATTCCGAACAGCTCCATCAGGTTCTCTACCACACTTTCATCTACGCCGGCAAAGGCGATATTTTTTTCCACTGTCAGGTGGGGAAAGAGGCTGTATTCCTGGAATACGTAGCCGAGTTTCCTTCCTTGGGGTGGAAGCCAAATCCCTTTTCCGGTATCGCTCCATATTGTGTTGTTACAGACGATCAAGCCTTCATCTGGTCGTTCAAGACCGGCGATCAGGCGTATTATGGTGGTCTTGCCTGCGCCAGAGGGACCCACAAGCGCAATAAGCCTGCCACTAGAGCATGAAAAGGAGATATCCAGGTCAAATTCCTTGAGTCTCTTAAATATTTTTACATCAAGAGCCATGTCCATTCCTTTGATTCAGTATGTTTACTATCACTAGTACCAGGTAGCTTATCACTGCCAGGGCAAGGGAAAGCATGTTGGCCTCCCTGTACCTCAGCGCCTCGACATATTCATAAATGGCTATGGATGCCACCTTTGTCTTACCGGGGATGCTCCCTCCAACCATCAAGACCACTCCGAATTCTCCCATTGTGTGGGCAAATGTCAGGATTGCCGCCACCAGTATGCCGCCCAGGCTGTTTGGGATTATGACCCTGTAAAAGGTCTGGAGGCGTGAACATCCCAGTACGTAGGCCGACTCGATCATCCTGTGATCGATCTTTTCGAAGGCCGCCTTGAGTGGTTGCGCGGCAAAGGGGAAGCTGTATACCAGAGATGCCAAGACTATCCCCGTAAACGTAAAACAGAGACGTTGGCCGGTAAGATCTTCCCAAAACCGGCCCATTACACCATTTGGTCCCATGACAACCAGCAGATAAAAACCCAGTACGGTGGGGGGCATCACCAGCGGTAGGCTTATTAGGGCCTCCACATAGGGCCGTGCCGGGAAACGGAAATAGGCGCAGCAATAGGCAACCGGCGCAGCAACGAACAGCAGCATCGTAGTCGTGATGAGGGCCAGTTTGGCTGAGAGATACAGGGGAAGGGTATCCATTTTCGGCTATCTATACCCATATTTCCTCAATATGGGTTTTACCTCCCCGGAAGTCAGAAACCTGAGGAACCGCTTGGCCGCCACCTTGTTTTTCGCCATCTTCAGGATGCAGGCCTCCTGGGTAATAGCCGGGGCCTCTGGAAGCGGCCACCAGCAACCCTTCTTGCCATCATTCGATAAGGCATATGAAAGGGCCGTGAAACCAACATCTGCCCCTCCCATTTCGGCATACTGAAAGGCCTGGCCAACTGATTGGGCGAAAATCAATCTGGAAGCCACCTTCTTCCAGATGCCTGTTTTCTTAAGCGCCCTGGACGCCGCATCTCCATAGGGCGCGGTTTCCGGATTCGAGATACTGATCTTTTTGATACTGTTTTTGGCCAATACAGCCTTCCATGCTTGCTCGCTACATAGGTCCCTGATCCCGGTCCACAATACCGCCTGACCCCGGGCATATACGACGGGTTTTTCAACAAGCCCTTCCTTGTAAAGGATGTCCGGCCTTCGACAATCGGCCGCCAGGAAGACATCAAAGGGTGCCCCGTTCTTGATCTGGGCATAAAATTTTCCTGTGGAAGAATAGGTGGGTTTTAATACTATCCCAGTTTTCTTGACAAAAATGTCAACTAATTCCTCCATTGGTTCTACAAAATTGGCCGCCACCGCTATATCAAGGCCTTGGGCTCCTGCTACGCCTACAGGATTACTAGCCGATAATACAAGGATAAAAAAACACAGGATCCAAAGATTCTTCATAAGTAGGCCTCCTCTTATCTGTTTGTTATACGAGCATGGCAATATATATACCAAAAGCATTATACCCCAGAGGGAATAACGATCAAGAAAAAAATATGTAATAATCCTGTAACCGGCTACGTTACATAAGAATGTTGTTTGTTATATCCGCACCCAGTTGCAGGAACTCCTTTAACGCCCGGGCGGTATGGGTATCTTTATTCAACAGCCTGTGAACAGGCCCTTGGAATAGCAGATGTCCGCCGGCATCACCCCCTTCGGGGCCAAGGTCGATTACCCAGTCTACCTGTTTTATCACCTCCAGGTTGTGTTCTATGATTAGCACCGTGTCCCCCCGTTCTACCAGCGCCTGGATGAGTTTCATCAGCCTTGCGACATCTGCCATGTGCAGTCCGGTGGAAGGTTCGTCCAGGATATAAAGGGTCTTACCCCTTCTTCCCCTTATGAATTCGGCTGCAAGTTTTATCCGTTGGGCCTCGCCGCCTGACAGGCTAGGGCTTGCCTGCCCCAGGGTGAGGTAGCCAAGCCCTAGCCCGCACAGCACCTCGAGTCCCCTGGCCAGGGCCGGTACCGCTTTGAAGAATTCCCTTGCCTCCTCCATGGTCATGTCCAGTACCTGCGCAATGTTGCGGCCCTTGTAGCGTATCGAGAGGGTCTGCTCGTTGTAGCGGTTTCCGCCGCATACCTCACAGGGGATGTAGACCCCAGGCAGGAATTTCATCTCCACCTTCAGCCTTCCCTGTCCCTTGCAGGCCCCGCATCTGCCTTCCTTGGTGTTGAATGAGAATCGCCCCGCTTCCCATCCTTTGCTCCTGGATGCAGGTAGACCGGCAAAAAGGTTCCGGATGTGATCCATGAGCCCTACATAGGTGGCAGGGGTGGATCTTGGGGTCCTGCCTATGGGACAATGGTCCACTACCAGCACCCTGGACAGGTCATTGTATCCTTCCAGGCCCTTCAGACAGTGGAGTCGCCTTTCCTCCACTGGTCTCTTGGAACGGGACAGTGCGGTTTCCAGGTTCCTGTGCAACACATCCATCACCAGGGTGGACTTTCCGGAGCCGGATACCCCGGTCACCCCGGTGAGGGCAGAAAGGGGGATCTTGACATCGATCCCCTTGAGATTTCTGGCCATGGCCCCATTTAGCTCCAGAAAGCCCCTGGGTTCCCTGTGCCTGGATGTTATCCTGTACCGGTTGTTGTCCTGCAGGGCGGAGGCGGTGAGTGATTCCCTGGCATTTTTGATCCCCCTGGGCGGGCCGGCATAGACCACCTTTCCGCCGGTCCTTCCGCCTCCAGGGCCAAGGTCCACCAGGAAGTCTGCGGCCTTGATGCATTCTTCGTCGTGTTCTACCACAAGCACCGTGTTGCCCTTGTCCCTTAGCCTCGAGAGGGCACGGAGTAACATGCGGTTATCCCTGGGATGCAGGCCAATAGTGGGCTCATCCAGGACATAACATACCCCTGAGAGATTGGAGCCTAGTTGGGCACAGATCCTTACCCTCTGCGCCTCCCCCTCTGATAATGTATGCCCTCCCCTGGAAAGGGAGAGATAGGATAGGCCCACATCGCACAGGAATGACAGCCTGGAGGCGGCCTCCGAAACCAGCATGGTGGCCGGGCTACTGGTGTCTTCGTGAAACTCGCACTGGTTCAGGAATGTGAGGGCATCTGCAGCAGGCATGGCGCATAAGGTACCTATGTCCATGCCCTTTATCCTGAAGGCAAGGGCCTCTGGCTTGAGCCTTGTACCAAGGCACTCCGGGCAGGTGCGTCCGTTGATTTCCCCTAAGCCCTCACATCTGGGGCATGCCCCGGCCTCGGTATTGAAGGAGAAGAGCAATGGGTCAGGTGAAGGAAGGGATATATTACACTTGGGACAGGAAAGGCGGCGGCTCAAAAAGAGTTCCCCTCTGCGGCCCATCACCACCAGTTCCCCGCCACCTTCGTCCAGGGCCATGGAAATGGCCTTTGCCAGCCCCTCCATGTTGCCTTTGTTTATCAGCCTCCTTGCAACACACACCTCCACGGTGTGCTCTTTGAACCTGGAAAGGCTGGGTATCGGCGTTAGTTCCTGGAGCCTGCCGTCTATGCGTACCAGGCTGAAACCTGCCTTGGCAGCGGCTTCTAGTACCGGTCTGTGTAGGCCCTTACGTCTTTTGACCTTGGGTGCCAAAAACAGGACTTCCTCTCCATGGAACCGTTCAATCACCCTGCCAGCCATGTCCCCAGGCGCCCTTCCGGAGAGCATTTCACCGCACGTGGGGCAATAGGGCTTTCCGGCCCTGGCATAGAGAAGGCGCAGGTAGTGGTAGGCCTCTGTGAGCGTGCCCACGGTGGAGCGGGGCCCGGTCCTGCTGGTCCGTTGTTCGATGGCAACGGTGGGGGGAAGTCCGGTGAGTATGTCTACCTCAGGCTGTTCGTATAGTTTGAGGAATTGGCGGACGTAGGCCGGCAGGCTCTCTATGTAGCGGCGCTGGCCCTCGGCGAAGATGATGTCGAAGGCAAGGGTTGATTTTCCAGAACCTGAGATCCCAGTTATCACGGTAAGGCACTTTCTGGGTATCTCCAGCGAGATGTCCTTTAGGTTATGATGCCTGGCCCCTTCCATGTGGATGCCGCATGGAGGCTGGGGTAGGTTTCTATTTGTCTTGTATTGGCTGCTATCTACTCCTCCCTTGCCTTCCAGGTAACGGCTGAGCCAGCGTCCGGTTGCCGATTCTTTTATATCCAGGATGCCATCCACCGGCCCCTGGTATACGAGCCGTCCTCCCAGGGTGCCTCCTCCAGGGCCAAGATCCACTACCCAGTCGGCGGATCTCAAGACCTCCATGTGGTGCTCCACCAGAACCACTGTATGCCCCTTGTCCCTTAGCATGGCAAGGGCCTGTAACAACCGGGAGACGTCCTCCATGTGCAGTCCAACCGTTGGTTCGTCCAGGAGGAAAAGCGCGTTTTTACCTTGGGGCAGGAAGAGTTCCCTTGCAATCTTGAGCCGCTGGGATTCCCCTCCCGAAAGGGTGCTTAGAGGCTGGCCTAACCTGAGGTAGCCAAGGCCTACCCGCCTGGCCTGCTCGAGCCTCCTGGTTATGGACGGATGCCCGGCAAAGAATCCAATGGCCTCGGTGATGGTAAGCTCCAGGATCTCTGAAACATTCCTGCCATGGTAATGAACCGAAAGTACCTGTGGCTGGAAACGCCTTCCCCTGCACTTGGGGCAGGGCAGATAGAGATCGGGCAGGAACTGCATCTCCACCACCTCCACTCCCAGCCCCTTGCACTGGGGACATTGCCCTAAGCTGGAGTTGAAGGAAAAGGTGGAGGGTGTGAATCCTAGTTCCTTGGCCTCTGGGGTGCGGGCAAGGAGTGGGCGGATGTGGTCATAGGCCTTTAGATAGGTGGCAGGGTTGGCCCTGGGGCTTTTGCCTATAGTGGCCTGATCCAGGAGGACTATCTGGTCCATGTCCTGGGTTCCTGTGATCTTTTCGTACCTGCCCGGCCTTTCCGTTGGTTTGCCTTTCTGCCTCAGGATTCCCCTGTACAGGACGAGCTCCAGCAGTGTGGACTTCCCGGAACCTGATGGTCCTGTAATAACCGTAATTCCATGGCGAGGGAACCCTACATCTATGTCCCTGAGGTTGTTTTCTGCTGCACCCTTTACCCTGACAAATCCTGAAAATTTCCTTTTACCCCTTGGCAAGGCCTTTGGTCTGGTTACCTTTTCCATAGCCATGGCGGTAGGGGTCTGCAGCTTCAAGAGATTTTCAGGCATTCCGGCAAAGAGCAATTTCCCGCCGTGTTCCCCTGCACCTGGTCCCAGATCCAGCACGTAATCCGAGGCCAGGATGACCCCTGGGTCGTGTTCCACAACTATCACGGTATTTCCCCCGGCAGAGAGCCTCCTCATTAGGTCGATTATCCTGTCCGTGTCCATGGGATGGAGACCGGTAGTGGGTTCGTCCAGCACGTACAAGGTCTCTACGAGTTCCGAGGAAAGTGCCCTGGTAAGCATTACCCTTGCGACCTCTCCCCCGGAAAGTGTCCTGCTCTGCCTGTCCAGTGTCAGGTAGTGGAGCCCTACTTCTTCAAGATATTCGAGGCGCCTGGTAACCTCTTTTGCAAGGAGCACCGATGCCCTGTCGAGTCCTGTATCAAGGCGCAGGAGTTCCTTTATCCACCCAAGTGCCCTTGGTATTTCCATAGCATAGAAATCGGGAAGGGCCAGCGCATTCAGGCGGAATGCCTTGATTCCTGGACCAAATCTGCTCCCCTGGCAGGCCGGGCATTTCAGGTAGGCCCTGTAACGGGACAGGATTATCCTCACATGGGTCTTATAGCGTTTGGATTCCAGCCACTGGAAGAACCCCTCTACCCCATACCAGTTCCCGTGTCCCAGAAGGACGCGATCCCTTGCCTCCCTGGGAAGATCCTTCCAGGGCACATCCAGGGGAATACCTGCCTGCCTGGCATATCTTGTAAGATCCTCTTTGATCTCCCATGCGGATGGCATCTCCAGGATGGTTATGGCTCCATCTCCTATGGAGATGGCCTTGTCCGGGATCACTAGATCCCAGTCCACCCCTATCACCCTACCGAACCCGTGGCATTCGGGGCAGGCCCCAACCGGGCTATTGAATGAAAAAAGCCCCGGACTCCGCACTGGCACCTTGAAGCCGCATTCGGGGCACCGGTTTCTGTTACTGAAAACAAGGGGCTTGCCGTAGGGCAGGTAAACCATGACCTTGTCGGACATGCGGAGACCCTGTTCGAAGGCCTCAAGGAGCCTTGTAAGGTCACTGCCCCTGATCCTCAGGCGGTCCAACACCACCTCTATTTCTTCAGGTGCCTCTTCAAGGGAATCCATGTCGCGGATTCTTTGGTCCACAAAGGCCCTGAAGTATCCTGCCTGGATCAGGCCATCCCGCAGAAGGGACGGGTTCTCCCTGGCGACCACCCTGGCGGTTATAGTGACCGTGTTACCCTGGTGGCCTGACAAGAGGCTACGGGCAGCAGAAATGGGATCATATACCTGGACAGGCGCATGGCATGCGGGGCACCATGGGGTTGATGCCCTGTAGAAGAGCATCTTCATGAAGTGTGTTATCTCGGTGAGGGTGCCTACCGTGGAGCGGGAACTCTTGACCGGATTGGTCTGGCCGATGGCCACTGCCGGCGGTATGGAATCTATCTCCAGAACGTCAGGCCTGGGCAGGCGTTCCAGGTACTGCCTTATATAGGCCGAGAATGTCTCGGCATATCGTCGCTGTCCTTCGGCGTAGAGGGTGTCAAAGGCAAGTGAACTCTTTCCGGAGCCTGAGACCCCGGTTATGCAGATCATCCGATGGAGGGGTAGGGTGAGATCAAATCCCTGTAGGTTGTGTTGATGGATGCGCTTTATGTCTATGGACTTCATCGGAAAACAGAAATTTATCAGAAAAGAGGGGCCGGTGCAAAATACGCCGCTGCCTGAGATATATCATCCGATAAGGCTCTGTCTTTTTAATGAATGTTAAACTGCTTGTAACTTTAGAATTGTACAAAATAAATCATTCTATCAGGCACTCGAGGTGCATAATCTTGGTTCAATCCTGGATCTTGAATACAGGTCATAGGCAGATTCTATGGGATATATGTATCGGATGATTACGCGTATGCGGTGGGGGATAGTGGTTTTTACATAGGAGTTTTGGATCCATCCAGCCCTTGTGTTACAGGCAGGTTCGATGCTGGCTGGGCAGCCCGGGTGCCATTATTGGGCGGTTAGGCCTATTTGGTTAACGGCCTTTCAGACCTCAAGTGGATGCCTCATCAGATCCTGACAGCCCTTATCCCTTTGCTATCTAAGGCCAAGATCCCGATACTTGCAGGGACCTTGGGCAGAAGGTCATCTCCATTTTATGTCTCGTCGGTCCATATTACCCGGTTCCTTCCCATCTTTTTGGCGGCATAGAGCCGCCTGTCTGCCTTTCTGACCAGGGGTTCTTGTTCGCAAGTCTCCAGTTCCGATGCGGAGGCAACTCCGATGGAAACGGTTACCAGGATGGTCACGCCGTGGTAATCGAAAGGGGTGCGCGCTATCTTCTGGCGCAGACGTTCGGCGAACTTCCTGCCGCTATGCAGGTCTCCCATGGACACGGCGTAAAATTCCTCGCCACCATAGCGTCCAACCCTTTCCTCTTTCCTTGTTATGTCGTTCATAAGCTCTGCGAGGGATGCCAGGACATGATCCCCGGCCAGGTGGCCGTACTGGTCGTTTATCCTTTTGAAATGATCTATGTCCAGCATGAGAAACGAGAAGTCCTTGATATGGCCCCTTTGGAAATGGCCGAAATTCACCTCGAGGATCTGTTCCAGGATCTTTCTCTTGGGTAGCTTGGTAAGTTCATCGAAATAGCCTATTTTTTCAAGCAGTTCCTTCTGCTCCATCTCTTTCGTGACGTCGGTTAGGCAACCTACGGACAGGTTTATGTCATCCTTGGGGAACCTCTTGATGGTAGCAAGATCCTTGAGCCATATGGTATTCCCGAGGGGAGGTGTCAGTTTATAAAGGGCCTCTAGTTGGCCCTGTTGGATACCTTGTCCCCTGAGACGCTGTCGTCCCCTCTGGATTTCGTGCGCTGTGACGATCTCTTCATATATCTCCTTTCTGGCAGGTCTGCGTTTATATATCCTTCTTTCCCTCAGCGATGAGCGGAACACCTCGGAGGCATGCGCGATATCGCACCGCAAAAGATTCAAAAGGCCCTGGCTTACGTATTCATACCATATGTCCCTTCCATTCTGGCGCCAGGCTGCGATATACGGCATGGATGGGCAGCCGCAAAGATCGAATTTATAATTTGCCTCCAGGAAGAAGAGCAATGTGCCCTTGAGATTGTCACTGCAACCCGATTTCAGGATACGGCCACAATAATCATGGGGAATGTATTTGTTGTGTGTAAAAGGGGATAAGGATTTCATAGTTGGATAGTAGGTCGCTATCAGTTGATCGTTCTGCCAAACCTGTAATTTGGTTGCGATATCATTTCTATCATCTGTCCAATTATCATGGGCAGGGCATATACGCAATGCGTTTTCGTCACCATCCCAGGTTCTGTTATCGGGTTGCCCTGGCCTTTATCTTGAAACTCAACCTTTTCACGCTCTCTATCTGTTGGTAAGTTTCCCAGACACATGTCAGCCAACAGGGAAAGCAAAAACGGCCATGTAAATAGAAGAGGGACAAGATGGCCCTTGTCCCTATGGTTGGCCATCGTATCAGCCATCATCATAGCCTTGTTCGCGTTTCCGGGTACGACTTGGCCACTGGTCATACACAGGATTCTCTGGCCTCTGGTACGGCTTTTACTAATCATGTCGGCAAGCCTTGGTCTCAGTGCCGTGGTAGAGGGGATGGGATGGTCTAGATTCGTGGCCAGTCTTGCCAGGCCCCTTATGCGTCTTGGCAATCTCAGTGACTGGAGTGGTACGGCATTTACCACCGCATTCCTATCCGGTGTCGCAGCCAGCACCCTTCTCTGGAATGCATACCAGGATGGCAGGATCTCAAGACGGGAGATGATACTTGCCACGTTGATGAATCTGGGCCTGCCATCCTATATACTTCACCTTCCCGTAACCTTTGCCATCATCGTACCCCTAGTCGGTTCCGCCGGTCTTATTTACATGACGATAACCTTCCTGGCCGCTGTACTCAGGACACTCGTGGTGCTCGCCGTCGGGCGCCTATTTTTGAAAAGGATACCAGGTAGCCTCAACGAGGTGGACATACCTCATGCAGGAGCGGCTACAGGGGGTGAAGACAGGAAGAAAAGGATTAGGCGGCTTCTCGGAGTGTACCTTTCGGACAGGCTGTCCAGGATCGTCATGTATACCGTGCCCATCTATATACTGGTGGTGCTTCTTCAGGAGTGGGGCTTTTTCACGTGGCTCCAGGGAGCCGCCACCTCTCTCGTAAGGCTCAAGGCCTTTCCGGTAGAGGGGATCTCTGTGGTCGTGTTTAGTATAGTCGCAGAATTTACCGCAGGGGCCGCTGCCGCAGGGGCTATGTTAAGCGAAGGGGTGTTGACAGTGAAAGAGACGGTCCTTGCCCTCATCATGGGTAACATTGTTGCCACTCCTGTCCGCGCCCTCAGGCACCAGCTACCAAGGTATCTGGGGATATATCAACCCAAGACGGGTATACAACTGCTGCTGGCAGGTCAAACCATGAGGATAATCAGTGTGATGATAGTGGGATCGATTTATTATTTCTTTGTTTGAAGAGATCAATACGTTTGAAAGGAGCCCTTATGAAATATGTTTTGATAACCCTTGCCTGTTTGCTTGTCGTTTGTCACGTGGATCACATCTGGGCAATGGAAACAGGCCGGCAGTACTATGACCGCTATCCCCTGTTTCATCTGGACATAGGTCTGGATTTCAAGAAGGCCGTGGTGAATGGACTGGCATGGTTCGACCTGGAATCAGGTGGAAAGGTGTCGTTGGACATCAATGGCATAGAGGTGCTGGGTGTCTCGCTTGCCGGGCACGACGTCGGCCATATGGTACAGGGAATGCTTACTATAGGTCCGGTAGGTAACAGCGGAAGGGTTGAGATCAGGTTCAGGAAGATGTTTCCCGAATCGTCCGGTACAGGATATGGCGGGGCAGATACGGGGGACTTCTTCACGGGCGATTCCGCCGTGCTGCTGGACAATTGGTGCCCAACTTTTCCCGGTCTTGCCAGATATGAACTCAAGGTCAGGGTACCCGCGGGTGTCACGGCTGTTTCAGAGGCCGACAAGGTTTTGGTCAAGGGCGATGGGACTACTAGATCCTTCTCCTTTGTGTTCCCATATCCCAGGCCGGGGATCTCCCTGGTGGCAGGTCCATATTCGATTTCAAGTACGCATTACAAGGGGATAGAGATCGCCACGTATTTCTTTAAAGAAGATGAGGGGCTTGCCGCCGGGTATCTCAAGAAGGTCAGGCATTACCTCGATCTTTATCAGGGCCTGCTCGGCCAGTATCCATACCGGCGTTTTGCAGTGGTGGAAAACAGGGCGCCGACCGGCTACGGCATGGCCACTTTTACACTCCTCGGTCAGCAGGTTGCCAGACTGCCCTTCATAGTGGATACCTCGCTGGGTCATGAATTCCTGCATTCATGGTTTGGCAATTCCGTTTACGTGGATATGGACCAGGGTAACTGGTGTGAGGGATTGACCGTATATCTGGCTGATTATAGGTATGAAGCGGACAAGGGCAAGGGCGTGGAGTACAGGCACCAGATACTGACCAACTATCAGGCCTATGTGCATGGAGAGAATGCCATGTCCCTTGCCGAATTCAGGCAAGGTGTTGACAAGGCCTCCAGGGCGGTGGGCTATGGAAAGGGGGCCATGGTTTTCCACATGCTTGAATCCATCATAGGGACGGAAAGATTTGACAGCGGACTTAGGGCCTTTATCAAGGAGTTCATGTTTCGCAGGGCATCATGGTCAGATATCGAATCGGTATTTTCCAGGGTGTCGGGTGAAAAACTTTCGGGTTTTTTCGACCAATGGCTTCATAGGAGGGACGTACCAGGGCTGGAGATAAAGAGCGCCAGGGTGAGGACCCTTTTTTCAGGAAAGAAGGAGACGGAGATAGAGATACTCCAGACGACGGAGAAGCCCTACGATTTGTCTGTCCCCGTGGTGCTTAAGGGCGCTGGTGATGACGAAAGGAGGATTATAAGGATATCAAAGGGCAGTGAAAGGATAAGGCTTGTCTCTGATAAGGAGCCATGGGAGGTGGTCGTAGATGGTGCCTTTGATGTCATGAGAGGGCTCCATGACGAGGAATACCCGCCGGTACTTTCAAGGCTGTTAGGGGCTGAACGCAGGTTGTTCGTGGTATCAGGCCATGACAGGGGGATATACAAGGGAATTGCAGCCATTTTAAGGGAGAAGGGTTTCTTGTATAAGAGGGCAGAGGAACTCGACCATCGTGTCCTTTCAAACGCCTCCCTTTTGGTACTTGGCAGGCCACAAGGACATATGTTGCGTCTGTTCTGGCCCGTTGAATCCCCTGAGGATGGGGTGGTCTTGAAGGTCCTGGACAATCCATTCAACCACATGCAGGTAGTGGCCAATCTCCAGGCATCTTCTGCCCAGGAGCTGGACATGATAATTCCGAGGCTGTTTCATTACGGGAAATACAGTTCCTTAAGATTTGAGAATGGAAAGGTCGTGGCCAAAAGTATAAAAAAGACCGAAAATGGTATAAGAGGCCGTGTTGCCAGGGAACCGAGGGGCATAGCAGCCAGGGATTTGACCCCTATGGGTCGTATCCTGGATACCGTTTCCGGCAGTAAGGTGATCTATGTCGCCGAAAAGCACGATCGCATGGGGGATCACATGGCGCAGTTCGAGGCTATAAAGGGGCTCTATGACCGAGGGATTCCGCTCAGTGTCGGCATGGAGATGTTCCAGCGGCCTTTTCAAGGGGTCATAGACCAGTACATGGCAGGCAGGATCAATGAACGTCAGTTCCTTGAAAAGACAGAGTACTTCAAGAGATGGGGCTTCAATTACCGTTTTTATAGGCCAATAGTAGAGTTTTGCAAAAAGAACCATATACCCTTGGTGGCCTTGAATCTCAGGAGTGAGATCTCCAAGCAGGTGGCAAGGGAAGGGCTGGCCTCTTTGTCAAAGGAAGAACGGGGACAACTACCGAAGGAAATCGATCTGTCAAACACCGCTTACAGAGATAGGCTGCAGGAAATATACGATGAGCACGATGCCATGGCAGGCCTGTCGAATTTTAACAATTTTTTCGAGGCCCAGGTATGCTGGGACGAGACCATGGCCCAGTCCATATCCGACTTCTTGAAGGATCATCCTGACAGTCACATGGTAGTTATCGTGGGTATGGGGCACGTCATGTACAGGTACGGAATCCCTGATCGGGTCGAGAGAAGGGGGATAAAGGCGCAATCCGTCATCGTGAACGACCCGGAAACGGCGCTCGAACCGGCTATGGCAGACTATTTCATGTTTTCCCCTGAGGAAGAGGCACCCTTTGTGGCAAGGCTTGGCGTAATGCTCATGCCTTCAAAAGGGCACCTAGTGGTAAAGGACGTCATGCCGGGCAGCCCAGCCATGCAAGGCGGGATCAAATCCGGGGATATACTATTGGCCTTTGATGGTCAGCCTGTAAAGGACATCTATGCCCTAAAGCTGGATCTCTTCTTCAAAAAGAAAGGCCAGCGGGCCAGGCTCAAGATTAAGAGAATAATTCGGTTTGCACCGGATAAGATACTCGATCTTGAAACAGGACCGTTTGAACCATTCTCCTTCGGTATGTCGCCTGGCCATCATCATATGTCGAGATAGAGGCCGGAACAGGTAACCGATCGCATGGTTGTTACCTAAGATTGTGAAAAGTTCCTGATACGTATGCGGTTATACATGCAGAAGCCATGAAATCAGTAAATATCGCCATAAGCGTAAATACATTGGTTACGTGCTTGAAATTCTTTGTCGCCCTTACCGGGGGCAGCGCCACCATGCTCGCCGAGGCCATCCACTCTCTGGCGGATACTGCCAACCAGGCGCTTCTATGGATAGGGCTCAAGAGAAGCAGAATAGGTCCGTCAAAGGAATTCCCCTTCGGTCGTGGCCAGGAAAGGTTCGTATGGGGCCTCATATCCGCCTGCGGAATATTCTTTGTTGGGGCGGGCGTTACGGTCTATCATGGGATACACGGACTGATGTATGGTCACGAACCGGAGATAAACCTTTGGACCGTTGTGGTTCTGGCGGTTTCCTTCTTTGCAGAAGGCGGATCGCTTTTGGTCGCCTGGCACGAAAGGAAAAGGGGCGATACAGCCAATCTGGCGGTACTGATGGAGGACAGCGCGGCGGTCATAGGTGTGATTATAGCGTGCATCGCCTTGACGATGGCCCACTATACAGGTAAGCCGTATTGGGATTCCATGGGCTCCATCGTGATCGGGATCATCCTTGGAATCATTGCTATCATACTTATAAGGGAGAACCTCCACTACCTGATAGAGAAGTCATCCCCCAGGGAACTTCAGCAAGAGGTCAGAAAGGTGCTTGAGTCCTTTCCCCTGGTGGAAGATGTAAAGGATATCAGGATGATAGTTCTGACCCCAGAGTCCCACACAGTAAGGGCCGAAGTGGAGATCAATGGTTATCTACTGGTCAAGGAAATGGAAGACAGCCTCAGGGATGATTTCCAGGAGGTCGAGACCTTTGGCGATTTTTGCAGTTTTGTGCGGCCTTTGCAAACAGGGTAACAAGGACGGTAGGAGCCAAGATAGACGAAATGGAAGATGCGCTGAAGAAGAAAATAACCTATTTGAAATACGTGGATATCAAACCATCTTAGTATGGACATCAGCCTTTTATTGGGGAACTATAAGCTATGGCCAAGATAGTAGTATTAGATGATGTGGTGGATGCGGGTGTTCTCATCAAAAAGATCCTTGAGAGAAAGGATCATGAGGTTCATCCATTTATAGTAGAGGAAGAGGCGATTGATTTCCTGAAGGAGAACAAGGTGGATTTGGTCATCTTGGATATGAAGCTGAAGAAGATGACGGGCATCGAGGTGCTAGAGGAGATTAAAAAGTTTGACTCTGGCATCAGGGTCATGATGCTTACCGGTTACCCTACCATCGGAACCGCAAAGGAGGCCCTGAGCCTTGGGGCCGAGGAGTATTGTGTAAAGCCCATAGACAAGGAGGAACTTGAGGAAAAGGTGGCCGCCATATTGGGCAGAGATACGTTCATCCCATGATAAATGGCAGGAATGTGGCCATTGATGGAAAGGCTAACAACAAAACGATACAGACGATAAAGGCGGGCAGGAAGTAGGCCGTGTCCCTGAAGACGGTTGAGGTGGAAAGGCCACCGAGCTGGATTTTTGATAGGTTTTCCCTGGAGGTTATATTTTGATAGAAAGCCGCTATTCATACGCTGATCCCACGTACTTCATGGGAGTATTATCTCTGTTTGTCCCCCTGTTTTTGATTTGTAAAGCCCTCTACGTCCATAGGCGCGCTTTGAACCCAATACATGTTGAATACACGAGATTGTACAGCTCGTAAGTTTGCCTAAGATGACAGATGGAGGGCTTAGGTAGGTAGTTTCCATGTGTCTGGCAACGCGGTAGATACCTGTCCCGTGACCGGTATGGTTCACGGATTTTAATAATTAGCGAGCACCTTGCGGTCGGTTACGGCACTAACCTTCCTCGGTGGCAGAGGCCAGTGCAATGGTGATCTCATGGCAGCGGTAGACCACTCCGCGGCTTACACTACCCATTAGGATATCTTTCAGTGCGCTTCTGCCATTTCGTCCCATGAAGATAATGTCCGTATTTTTGGATCTTGCCTCGGTGGTTATGACCTCGGCCGGTTCTCCATAGGCAGTCTTCTGGATAATCTTCTCCGTGGGAATGCCTGCCCCCTTCAGTATCGAGACGGCCCGTTCCATGCCTTCCTCGCCCACATCGTCCTTTACACTTCCTTCAGAGAGCAGAGATGCGAGTCGGCTCGGCTTTACTACCCGTATAATAACAATCTCTTCCAACTCCGGGACGCATGCGCCAGCAAGGATCGCAGCCTCTTCGACGGCTGCAATGGAAGATTTGGAGCCGTCTACTGCAATTACATATCTCCTTCCAGGGCAACGGATTCCGTGGACCCCTGTGGTGCCTACCACATAGATGGTCGCTTGGGCATTCGAATGGAGTATGCCAGAGGTGACACTTCCCATGAGAAGCTCCTTGGCAGGAGAAAGGCCCCTTCTTTCCATGATGATGGACGAATAATTTCCCTCTCTGGCAACCCGGAGGATCTCATCCACTGGATCCCCGTCCAGGATGAGCCTTTCAACGGGAACATTGGATTCCTGGGCCAGGATCTCCCTTTCCATCTCGTCGAGGATCGGGGTGATTCCTTCGTCTATGTATTGCTGCCTAAGGCGTCTGAACTGGTCGCTTTCAAGTATCTGCTCGGCCCTGAAATCTATATTGACCATGTGCTGGCTCAGGTATCTTCCTGCCATGACATGGAGGAGCGTGATCAATTCAACCCTTCCTGCCAGCAGTGCCGCGATTCTTCCTGCCAGAACCGCAGGCCGTTTTATGTTTTGATCGCCGTCGACAGGCAGCAGTAATTTCGTCAGTGGAACGAGTTCCGTATGCATTTTTGACCTCCCCCTTTTCAATAGAAGAGCAAAAGCCATACATTGGCTATGGCTACGCTGATAATCATGTACAGGAAGCCCACCTTCATATAGCCAAAGAATTTTATTGGGTAACCAGCGGATTCAGCTATACCCAGGGTGACCACGTTGGCACTTGCACCTATCATGGTACCGTTTCCGCCAAAACAGGCACCAAAGGCAAGTGCCCACCATAGAACGCCGGATTCAGCCCCTGGAATCACCTTCGTAAGATAAGCTACTATGGGAAGCATGGTAGCAGTAAAGGGTATGTTGTCAACGAAGGCACTCATGATGGCAGCTACCCAGAGAATCAGGCAGATGGATGCAGTGAGGTTTCCATGGGACAAGTGGAGAACCCAGTCGGCTATCATGTCAAGGAGACCGGTTTCCTCCACTGCTCCCACCAGTATGAAGAGAAACATGAAGAAGAGCAGTGTGGTCCATTCGATGTCCTTTTCTATAAGCTCGAGCAGATCCACCTTTTTCGTGAGCAGTCCATATGTAAACAGCAAGGCGGCCCCGAAGAGTGCGGCGATGCTGACCTCCATGTGCCATATTCCATGGGTGAGGAACATCGCTATTACGATTCCCATGATGATGAGACCTACCGTAAGGAGGGTGGAGTCGGTGATTTTGTATTCCTCCCTGAGCCTTACGATAAAGGCCTGGATGTCGTCCACCGATGCCTTTGAATACTCCCTGCCGTAGGCGATCTTGGAGTAGCCGAAAAGGGCTATCATTGCAACCAGGCAGACCGGTGCAAGGTTGATCACAAAATCCATGAAGGTAAGCCCAGCATAGGAACCGATCATTATGTTGGGTGGGTCACCGATCAGGGTGGCCGTACCACCAATGTTTGAGGCCAGTATTTCCGGGATCAAAAGGGACACGGGAGAGATGCCCAGGGATAGTGCTATCTCTATGCTCACAGGGGTCAGGAGGAGCATGGTCGTGACGTTGTCCAGAAACGCAGATGCGAACGCAGTAAACGCCATCAGGATGATGGACAGTATAATGACGTTACCCCTTGCAAGCTGGTAGCATTTATAGGCACACCACTGGAAGACCCCTGTATGTTTCAATATGCCGACGATTATCATCATTCCCATTAGGAGGAATATGACATTCATATCTATGGCGTGGATGGCACTTTCATATGAAAGGATATGGTATTGAGGGTTGATGGTGCCGATCGTATAGCTTATGACCAGCATGGTCGCAGCCCCCAACATTGCGGCAAGTGTCCTGTGCAAGAGTTCAAAGGAGATAAGGATATAGGCCAGCAGGAATATGACCGTGGCTATCCAGAAGGCAGGTCCCTTGGTCCTTTTGATCTTGAGGTCGGCCTTGAGCGTATAACCCGAAGGGGTATGCAGAAGACGGTCAAGGGATATGGTATCCGATTCCTCGGTATAGCTCGGTTTAAAGACCTTTATGGTGATCTTGGAGGTTTTGGTCAGCTCGCCGGGCAACCTGAGGGATGCCTGGAAGGTCCCGTCAGGTGCAGAGATGATCTCTGCCGGACCATGCTTGTGCTGTCCGTGCACCTCTGGTTTCAACGCCTTGCCATTCAGGAAGACCGCTATCTTCGCATCATCCACCCCGGTATTGTGGGGATTTACGATCTTTCCATATATGTCCAGGATCGGGCCTGAATGGGAAGCCTGATCGGCAGATACGGCCCCTTTCTCCCCAAGTGCCCAGCCTGTTCCCGTCAGGCTGAATATCGTGAATAGAATGAACGCCACCAGGCCGCTATGGCGGAAGATTCTATTCACGAGGTTGGTCCTGTTGGGACCGGTTTCCGAAGTCCATAGAAACATTCTGTTGCCTCCCTTTAAGCCGAAATACCATAAAAGAAATATAGAACGCCCATCATAACCGCCAGGTACAGGATGGTCATGCCACTGCCGGCCCGTACATAGTCAAGGGTCTTGTACCCGCCTGGTCTCATGATAAGGGCGTTGACCTGGTGCGTGGGAAGAACGAAGGTGTTCGATGCGGCGATCCCCACTACCAAGGCCGCCATCTTGGGATCTGCCCCTGCCTCCAGGGCCATGTTCATGACCAGGGGGACCAGCAATACCGTCGCCCCGACATTTGATGCAACCAGGGTAAAGAACGATGTCAACAATCCTATTACCAAGAGGAGCATGAACGGGCTGATACTCCCCAGGGCCTGCATGATGGTTGTGGCGATAAAACGGGCGGCTCCAGTGGTTTCGAAGGCTATACCCAGCGGGATAAGGCCTGCCAGCAGGAAGATCGTCATCCAGTCAACGGATTGATAGGCCTCATCTATAGACATAACCTTTAAAAGTACCATCCCGATCGCACCCGATAGAAGTGCAATGGACAGTTGAACGTGAAATCCGAGCGCCATTACAAGGGCAAGGACGAGACATGCCACTGCGTACGGTGCCTTTTCCGTGCGCATGATCTCACCTTTCAGGTCCTCTGTAAACAGGAGGACGCCACGTTCCTTTAGTACGTGAAATTTCTCCCAGGGGCCCAGAAGTAGTATGGCATCGCCGGCCCTCAGTTTCATCCTGGATATGTTGGCCCTCAGAATCTTGTTGTCCTTGTAGAGGGCTATCGGATTTACCTGGAATTTTTTCCGAAAGTGTAGCTCGCGCATGGTCTTGCCTATGAGTTTCGAGTTTGGCGGGACCACGGCCTCTACTACCCCTGCATTGTTCGGTGAAAGTGCCTCGGCGAAGATGTCCAGGTCTTCCTTGAGGTTCCAGCCAAGGTCGGAGGCGGCCCTTTTGACGTTTTCAGGCAGGCCCAGTACTGCGATGACGTCCCCCGGTCCTATGGTATCTTCCCTTACCGGCGACATGATCAATTTTCTCCCCCCATCCTTGCTGATGGCCACGATGGTACATTTGTAGGTGGGGCGGAAGTTCAACTCATCCAGGGTTTTTGTCTCCCAGTTTTCCGGTATGTCTATCTCAAAAATTTTTTTGCCTACCTTGGTGGAGTAAAGTGTTTCCGTATGGGAGGTCATGAGGGTGGCGTCTCCCTTTGATCTTACGGCTGGCAGGATCCACCTGCCCATTAGGGCAAAATAGGCTATGCCGGCTGCAAGAAGGGCTACTCCCATTGGAGTCACGGTAAACAGGCCAAAAGGTTCGAAGGCGATACCGCCGATTAGGGATTGGTTGTTGTTCCACCATGATTCCATGAGGTCATTTAGAAGGATCAAGGGGCTTGATCCAACCAGGGTGATACACCCCCCGATAATGGCGCAGAAGCCCATAGGCATCAGTATGCGGGATACCGGCACGGCCAGTTGCTTGCTGATCCTGGTGGCGGCCGGCATGAAGAGGGCCGCAGCTCCTATGTTCTGCATGAAACTCGATATAAAGCCCACAGTGGCTGCAATCATGGCCATGATCCTGGTTTCCGACTTGCCCGCAAGTTTTATTATGTGCCTTGCCAGGATGTTCATGACCCCGGTCTTGTCAAGGCCTGCCCCTATGATGATTACGGCGATAATGGAGACTACCGCATTGGAACTGAGTCCACTGATTGCCTGTTTCGGAGTGATTACGCCAAGGAGTGGCAGCACGATCATCATTATGATGCCGACCACATCTACCCTGACCCATTCAAAAATGAAAAGGAGTATGGCAAAGGTCAACACCCCTAGAACGATCATAATGTCTGTTGTCATGACAAATTCTTGCATTTGAAGCCCCCTTTCCTCTGTCGCTCACCTGTAGGACGCGGATTTTTGTCGGGTCCTTCCAGGGGCGTACTATAACTGCGAAATCGGCCCCCCTCTATTCAGCCGATTTGCCGATTAAAACAACGGTCGATTCCAACTACCTGTAAGGCCTTGGGAAGGCCCTCAGGCCTTCGTATGGCCATGCACCTGATACCGATCCTTTGGTATAAAGACTTGGCCTGCCTCGATACCACGTTTTCGTGATGAACTTTCATGTACGCCCAGCCACTTTCATCCCCTGAACATGGAAAAATGCAGCCCTGATGGAAGATGCATTTTCACTGTGGTTACACAGTCTGAAGATATGTTGAAGGGGCACGTTTGGGGGTGACATGGCAGAAAAAAAATGCAGGGGAAACTGCCTGGGACTTCATAGGGAAAAGGCACGGTTACGTCATTTGTCATTGTGCCCGTCTTGATAATTTTGCAAGAGGTCTCAGGTAAAATCAATCGATGCCCCCGCTGGATACAGTCGCCGTGCGAAATACCTTGCCTCACATCCTGGACTTTCATGCGGTTCCTTGCACTCGCTGCCGCGCTCCGGGTACCAGGGACGATTCCGATGGAGGTGGATTTCCACGGTAAATTTATACCAATATTATCGGTCGAAATTTTTAAATCTTAAACAGATACAGCCGATAACGTCCTTTAGGCCATTACCCATGTTCATACGTGCCAAGGGTTTTATTGGTGAAAAAGGTTTGGGCAATATATTTGCCCAAACTGTTACAAATCGCAACATCTTTTTTTCTTATCCTGGAAATGCTCGGACTGAAATCAATATTCCGAATTGTCGGCAAGGACCTTGCCGTAGGTGTGCGCCAACGCTTTGTGGCATAATATTAGGTTGAAATAATAATCAATTTTGGATTAGTCTATTACTTAATAGAGATTTCGATGTAATTCTGGAATTGGGATGTCCAGACTGGTTAAATACACTGAGACAAAGTTTGTTGCAAAAATGGACAATAGGTTTCAGCCTTTAACAATTTTTGGGACCTTTGGGGATGCGCGCCGTGTCCAAGAACAATGCAACAGGCCGGGCAACATGAAGGCCTGGTCAAATTTCCATTTTCCCCTGTATGTACATGATAAGGGCGGCCACTAATGCGAGGATACATGTACGTAGGTGATTAGATGTTCACCTATCAGACAGGGGAAAATCCTGTATCCTGTAAACCACGAGGTTTTCCAGGGTATTCATTCAGCAACGGATAGGGGGTGATTTCTGTGAATCTTAAATAAGAGGGCTCAACGCCTACACACATGGGATGGTTTTGCCCTTGGGACCACTTTCCGGCAGGATAACGGAGCAGATACTGTTTCGTTGCCTGGGCAAGCACTGTCACATGATCGGGGTTTAAGGTATTTCTTGTTTGAAAACAGAGTGTTCTGATGACTGACCGGTTTTCTTTTTGCAGGTGGTTGGTGTGAAAATACATCCTTGTGCCTGGCCATGTTTTAATGCCGGGAGGCGGCCTCGGATCCATGGGGCCGCTTTAACACTTGTGAAATATTGGCCAAATGAGAAGGAAGGAGTGAATCATGCATAATAACAGGTTTTCAGCCGTTTTGGTCATTTTATTGGTACTGGCTGTGTGTGTTCCGGCTGTTGCGGACAGTGGTGAAGCGTCAAAGAATACGTTTACCAACAGTGTTGGTATAGAATTTGTTAGGATTCCAGCCGGTACCTTTTTTATGGGGGCGAACAGACATTTTGAAAATGCAGATTCGGACGAACTGCCAAGGCATAAGGTTCGGATCACCAAGCCCTTTTATTTAAGTAGATATGAAATTACTCAGGCCCAGTGGGTGGCCGTAATGGGAAGCAACCCAAGCCATTTCAAGGGGCGGAACAGGCCCGTGGAACAGGTATCCTGGTATGATGTCCAGAAGTTCATCGAGAGGTTGAATGCCAGGGAAAATACGGATAAGTATAGGCTGCCAACCGAGGCAGAATGGGAATATGCTGCCAGGGCCGGGGGCGACGGCAGTTATTGTTTTGGGGATATGATAGATGATCTTGTACTGTATGCCTGGTATTACGTTAACGCTGGGCAGAAAACCCATCCTGTGGGCCGGTTGAAGGCAAATGATTTCGGACTTCACGATATGCACGGGAATGTATGGGAATGGTGCAATGATTGGTATGCGGCTGACTACTTTTCTCATTCACCCTTAGAGGATCCAAAAGGACCATCCAGTGGAACTTTGAAGGTTGAAAAGGGGGGAGGTTGGGATTCCCTGGCGGATAGTTGCAGGTCAGCATATCGTCATGGCATAGTACCGGAAAAAAAGAATTCAGCCCTGGGCTTTCGTTTGCTCATGGTGGAATAGATGGATCCGGATTTGTGTACTTCAGATACCTGAGAAAAGGATCTTATTTGAAATAATTCAATGAATTAGTCGTAATTTATCGAACTAGTTCCTGTATTGAAAAGGTGCAGTTTTATCCAGTATCATATCCAGGCATTTGGGGCTGCAAGGGGCTTGCAGGTTTACTGAACATGCTGTTTGCCGAGGCACTCGGGGTATAAAAGATCCTTTAGTGTCTGGGCCTTGCATTTTAGGCAAACCTGTGAGCCACATGACTATGGCGACAAACGTGGCTGGTATTTTATCATCTGAAAGCCGGGCGTCTCATTTGATGGGGGGCGCCTTCGAGTTGTTTCAGGTAAGGCATTTTTTTTTGTTTAGCCTGGTTTATCGATAAAAAGATTTGTGAAGCGCGAAGAAATCGGATAAAAGAATTGGTTTCAGATTTACACCGGCAGAGGCGTTTCTTAATGGCATAGAGAAGAAACTACTTGCTATGGCAAAAGAGATTGCGCTCATCATGGATGCAAGCGATGCGGACCTTTGGGCAAGTTATTGCTCCGTTGAGCTTGCAAAACGAAGTGGTTGTGGTATCCAGGCCCTGTTGATGCCTTCAACGGTCCCTGATAGGGATGACAGCCGACAGGTAGGCGCGCATAGGGATCATTATTCCAATCCATATGATTTGAGGGGGACATTCAGTTTTGTTGTTTCCTTGGCCAATGCGAGAGGGGTATCCATAAACTGCCATTTTCTTAGGGGCATTGTTGAAGACGAGTTGGTGGATTTTTTCAAAATGAAGCGGATCACATGCCTAGTCATCAGTGCCCAGGAAGAGGACCAGCTCAGGGCCAGGGTGAGGGCTATCGCTGCGATAAACAACCAGTTGAACAAAGACGAGCGGTGGTATAATGGGCCACTCAGAATGCTGATTGCCAGGCCATGGGACGCAGAGACCTTTGACCGTATTCTGGCAGATATCCATTCGTCGATGCAACTAAATTTTGCGTGGTGAATGAAGGATTTATCGGGAGAGTGATTTGAAGAATCTCGAGCGGATGCAGTAAAGAGATAAATCAATAAATATCAGCCTGAATCGGGCAATGAGAGAGCACGATCCAGGTAAAAAGGGAGGAGTAGAGATGCACATTTATTTACCTATTGCTTTGACAAGCGTTAATATCTATCTGGTAATAGGCCTGGGGCTCCTTATCGGGCTTCTTTCCGGCCTGTTCGGGGTGGGAGGCGGCTTTCTCATGACGCCTCTTCTCATGATGATCGGCATACCGCCTACAGTCGCGGCTGCCACGGATGCAAACCAGATTGTTGCTGCCTCTGCATCCGGCACCTTGGCCCATTGGCGCTTGGGTAACGTCGATTTTAAGATGGGATTGATGCTGCTGATAGGCGGTTTTACCGGGGGCGCGGCAGGTGTTCACCTCATCAAGATATTGAGGGCCACCGGAGGTGCTGATTTCCTGATCAAGATGACCTACGTGGTGATGCTCGGTAGTGTGGGGACCTTCATGTTCTTCGAGAGCCTTAATGCCTTGAGAAAGGCGAAGGCTGCTCCAGCCAAGGAGGAGACGAAGGAGGTCAAGAAGTCTTCAGGTGGTTTCTTGAGCTCGCTGCCCATGCAGATCTATTTTGACAAATCCGGTGTTACACATTCCGCTATCCTGCCTATCGGGCTTGGTATCTTTGTGGGTGTGCTTGCTGCTATCATGGGTGTTGGCGGTGGTTTCTTGATGGTGCCTGTCATGATTTACCTTCTGCGGATGCCCATGCACGTGGTCGTTGGCACAAGCCTTTTCCAGATCATGTTTACGTGTATAGAGGTTACCTTTCTCCAGGCATACAGTAACCATACGGTCGACATCATACTAGCCATACTGCTTCTTCTGGGTTCAACTATCGGTGCCCAGATAGGTACTCAATTGGGTAAAAAGCTCAAGGGTGACCAGCTCAAGATATTGCTTGCTATGCTGGTACTTGGAGTAACGATTAAGATGATTCTGGGATTGGTACTTGAACCATCACTGCTTTTAGCACACGCAGGAGGGCACTAATTATGATGTTGAGCAATAAGACATATATAATAAGATTGGGTATATGGTGGATTGCCACGTTTATTGTTGCCTGCTTCATGTTGGATTCGAATAGCGTCCAGGCTATGAATTTGACGGTAACACCAAGTGAAATCCATATATCCATCGGGTATGGCGGCAAGAACCTGGTTATCAAGGGTACCACTTCGGAACCTGGTGAGGTTATCATCAAGATCTCATCCAAGACCGAGGCTGCACGCTTCAAATACAAGGGAAAGGCCGCGGGGCTTTTTTGGATGAAGATTGGTGACATAGAATACAAGCCAGTCCCCAGTGTCTATAAGGTATACAGTACCGGCAAGATCAACGAGATACTTAACGCAGACGAGCGGGCCAGTTATTACATTGGATACGATTCACTTGAAAACATGGTCCAGATCGAAGGGGGCCCCAAGGAACTGGACAAGGATCTATGGTTCAAGCAACTGGTCAAGTTCAAAGAAGAAAACGGTCTTTATAGTATTCAGGAAGGGACTGTAAGATTTACATCGGACAATCAATTTGAATGCAAGATACATTGGCCCTTCCAGGCGATGCCTGATGATTACAAGGTGGAGGCGTTCCTGGTAAAGAACCAGCATATACTTGATAAGGCCGATACCGTGCTCAAGGTGAAACGGGTTGGTATAGTAAAACAATTCACGTCTATGGCCTTTGGAAAACCAGCAGTCTATGGTGTCATGGCAGTCGTGATAGCCATAATAGCAGGTGTTGCTGTAGGCATGGTCTTCAAAGGTGGTGGAGCCCACTAATCCGATCCTGTACAGTATCGTAGGGCCCCAGCCATACATCCCACACTTGTAGTAACTCGAACTGTAGATGCAAGGTGTTCATCAACAGGACGGATCTTGTCATCAGACCGGTTCCTCAAAAACGAGGTACCAGTGGATGCTTCCTGTTGACAACAGGGCAGGCATGGAGCCTGTTATCACCCATGAAATCTCATTCCCATTCTTGTTGGGCAGGTTAAACCCGCCCAGCAAGAATGGTTTTTACTTTCTCCGTACATTAATAGGTTAATAAGAGTCCGTTCTGGCCCTACCGCATCATCAGTGGCCGCATAACTGAAGCCATCCCTCCTGGGGAACAAAGAATACCAATCCAGTATCATACTATTCAATATAATCTGGTCCGTTACCGGGCTCCTTGAAAGAATTTTTGTGGCAGGTTTGGCCAGCCTTTCTTGAATTTTCAGATTTCAGTCTGGGCGTTGTGGCACATATTGAGATGAAGGCTTTAACAGGATGTCACGTCTGTTTGGCTTGAAATATGGTTGGAGAGCTTGCCGCACCGCCATATCTTTCTAAGGCTTGTGAAAGGAGCATGGCATAGAGGTTTTTCCCCGTGTTTGATCCTGCTGAATAGGTTGACAGAGGGGAATCTATAACTTGCCCAAGACAGCCAAGACTAATAAACTGGAATTTTATCATGAAAACACGTCTTGTCTACGGGCCGTATTCTTCAAGCCCTAGGTGGTTTCAGGGATGCTGGCTGCTGCTGGCTCACCATGCAAATTAATCACTTGCCGGGATCGTGTTTTTTCATTTCTTGGTCTCAACATATGGTGGGTCGGTATGAGTGTATGGATTAAAGGGAGGTGGATTTCCATGCTGGATTTTTTGAAGAGGCTATTTCCCCCTTGGTTCCCTAGAAAGATTGCCGGGGATTCATCCAGGCCTTCGTCCACGGAGCTGGTGTTTAAGAGATTCAGGGGAGTCCTCAAGTGTAACAATGCCGCTTTGGAAATTATGGCCGATATGGGTGAGAAACTTGGTGGAAATTACATATTCGACAGGCACTATGTGGTTTCCTCTGTAGAGGCACTTGCCGATGCGGTCCTACGTTCCATCCATGCATTGAATCTGCTTTGCAACAACCGTTATCAGAATTTGTATCCTGTTTACGACAGGTTGACTGAGAACCTAAAGGCCATCCTTGAAGGGCGAGAGGATCAGGAGGGTCCGCTCCTGCTGGATCTGGAGAAGGTGCCCAGGAGATATCTTCCTATAACCGGTGGAAAGAATGCAAACCTTGTAAAGATAATATCGGATCTTCACCTCAAGGTTCCCGAGGGCTTTATCATAGCCACGCCGGCATACCATGAATTCATACGTTACAATGAACTCCAGGGGATACTCGATATCTTTGAGGCGGCGCTGGCCAATCCTGAGGGAGATAATACAAGACTCGAAGAGTTGCGGTTGGAGATAGAAAACACTATACGGGAAGCTAGGTGCCCTCCGTTGATCGAAACCGAGATAAAGAGGTCACTGGACGCCATGGAAAAGCGTTTTTCAACCTCGTACTTCCTTGCTGTCCGCAGCAGTGCCCAGGAGGAGGACAAAGATTTTTCTTTTGCAGGGCAATTTACAACCGTTCTAAACGTGCCACCCAGGCCTAAAGAGGTTTTTGAAGCATATCGTACCGTAGTGGCCAGCCTTTTTGGGAAAAAGGCGGTTCTCTATAGGCGGGCCACCTTCCCTGGACAGGGTCAGATGTCAATAGCCGCTGGATGCCAGAGAATGATCGATTCGATAGCCAGTGGTGTGGTCTATTCGGTAGACCCGATGGACCCGGGGGGTAAAACCATAGTGATCGTAAGCGCCTGGGGGCAAGGAGAGGCAGTGGTCGAGGGGGACTTCGCAACGGACAGGTTTTTAGTTCGCAAGGGTATGGATCCTGCCATCCTTGAACGTCATGTGGCCAGAAAGACGAGTGCCCTTTTCCTCTGCCCCAAAGGCGGGCTTGAGAAACGGCCCGTATTGGGGGACAAACAGAGACAGCCCAGTTTGGATGATCCCGATATATTGCGGCTTGCAACCTATGCCATGAGGCTTGAGAACTACTTCAAACGGCCACAGGATATCGAATGGGCAAAGGATAGTTCGGGCACCTTGTATATCCTTCAATCGCGTCCTCTGGTATTGAGGACGGAAACTATACAGCCGAGGGCGCTACCAGAGGCCTTGGGCCATTATGATATCATAGTGGCCGACAAGGGAGAGGTGGCACAGCAGGGTATCGGCGCGGGGCCTGTCAAGATAATACATGGGCTTGGAGAACTCGATGACTTCCCGGACGGCGCTGTTCTTGTAAGCCGCAGGGATTCATCTCACTATGTCAGGATCATGCACAGGACCGCGGCTATTGTCACCGAAGTGGGGACCCCGGTGAGCCATATGTCCACGTTGTGCCGGGAGATGGGGGTACCCTGTCTTGTAAATGTCGAGGGTATATTGAACTTGGTTGAGGACGGTATGGAAATTACCGTTGATGCGGAGGACAGGCGCATATATAAGGGTCGGGTTCCAGAGTTGTTGGCCTATCATGCTTCAACCAGTATGAACCTGTTTGGAACCCCGGAATTCAGGCTTTTGAAGAGGGTGTTGAACGCGGTTGCCCCCTTGAACCTGGTGGATCCTTTGATAAAGGAGTTCGCCCCGGAGTACTGCCAGACCTACCACGATATATTGCGGTTCGTGCATGAAAATGCGGTCCAAACCATGGTTAGCTTGGGCAAGAATGAACGAAATCTTCTCAAGGAGCACACCGGCAGGCACCTGGACTTGCCGATTCCAGCAGGTATTCTGGTGATCGACATAGGGGGTGGGCTTGTCGAGGATGCCCCCCAGGATAATGTCCAATTCAAGGACGTGGCCTCGGTGCCCTTCAGGGCCATCCTTGAAGGTATACTTTTCCCCGGGGTATGGCACCGAACCGGGATGCACGTGAGGGCCAAGGACCTGATGGTCAGCATGTTGAGTGTTCCAACGGATACGCTCCAAGGCCAGTATTCAGGGCACAATATTGCCATAATAGGCCGGGAATATATGAATTTGAGCTTTCGGTTAGGGTATCATTTCAATATAATAGATGCCTTTTGCAGTGAATACGATCGGGATAACCACATCTATTTCAGGTTTCTGGGAGGGGCCACGGATATCTCCAAAAGGTCAAGGAGGGCGAAACTGATAGCCAATATATTGGAGGCATTCGATTTCAACGTAAAGATAAAGGGGGATATCGTAACGGCACGTTCCGGTAACGTCCCCCAACAGGAAATGGTCAAGACCCTGGATATATTGGGAAGGCTTATAGGCTTTACGCGCCAGCTGGATGTCCAGATGGAAAGTGATGCCATTGTATCCAGATACGTGGACGCATTTCTTAACGGTGACTATGAAATCGTCTGTACCTGAGACAAGGTAAGGGCATGCCTTTGAACAGCTTGAAGCTTTCTCCACGGGCTCTGTACAGCTTACGAGCCCCCATGGCTTCAAATGTTGAACAATTTTGCTCAGGGTTTCAGGTAACCTTTCGGATAAATTATCTTACAGGCAAGCGTGGCATAGTTTCCTGAAATACGGATGAAATATAGTTTGTTAGACCTTCGGGGTACATAATCCTGGTTCATGCCTGTCCGGTTATTTTTACAGGCGTCTTCAGACACGAAGACATAAGACACTAGCCTTTGACTGGATTGTATTTTTTTACGGCCTTTTCAATGTGGCCTATACCCCCTGGTATTGCATTCAGGCATGAAAATGCGGCCCAAAGCCCAGGATGTATTCTACGGTGAAAAGGAGTAGTAAATGGGGAGCAATGTTCGATTGATGGTTATTGATGACGAACCCATAGTGGGGAAACGTCTTAAGCAGGTTTTTGAGAAGATGGGCTTCGAGGTCGAGGCGTATACGAATCCCAGAATTGCCATTGAGGCCATGGGCCGTAAACCCTTTGACATCGTAGTGACAGACCTGAAAATGGAAGATATGGACGGCATGGACGTGCTGACAAAGACCCGGCAGATAAATCCTGACGCAAAGGTCATAATTATTACAGGTTACGCCCAGCCTGAAACCGCATCGGAGGCATTTCGTGAAGGTGTGTTTGATTTTATGGTAAAACCATTTAAACTGGATGAATTGAAGAATACGGTTTGTAAGGCAATGAAAACGATAGGCAACTCCAGTTAGGCCCGGTACATAGGCCGATGCTAAGTCTTCCGGGCACTCCTGGCCCGTGCGCAGGTTGGCACTGCATCTCTCTCATGCGGAGGAGGGGCATTGTTTGCCAGGCAGGCATAGCCTGCAGCCATAAATTGGAGATATGGGCGAGGCCATGGATAGGTGGGCATGTGCTCAAGAACATTCCGTATACCCAGGCCTTCATACATACAGCCTCTGTATCGCCTGGCCCATATCCCTGGATACGAGGATACAGATCGGATGAAGGACGTATTCGACAGTAGGGTGGTCATAATTAGTCTGAACGGTTGATCAAACATGACTAGTAAAAGAAGGGCCTCTATAAAACCAGGCGAATCCAGCGGGGAGCGGAAGGAGGAAAGTTGCCCGCCACCCCGCAGAGGATCTCCAAGGGGTCTTTCATTTTTCGTTCCCCGGTCCCTTCGCGGGAAAATGATTCTGGCCTTCTTTACGGTTTTCCTTGTTACCAGTATGGGGGCCTTTGCCTTTCTTTACACCCTTTCCAATGTGGAAAGCAAGATCAGGGTCATCGAACTATTCGATAGCATAAATCAGGAAATACTTGAGGTCCGACGTAACGAGAAGAATTTTTTGCTCTACGGGAACAAGGCCGACCTGATGGACGCCCTCGAGGGCCTGGACAACGTCAAACTGTTAATGCAGAAGCTCCGTTCCCGTATCTCCTCCTATGAGGCGGTAAGCATCCTGGAAGAAGTGGATATAGGTACCTATTCAGCGCTTTTGCACCGATTGTCGCACGCCGGTTCCGACAGCGAGTCTAACAAGTTGAAGGAACTGCTGAGGACTAAGGGGCATTTTCTTATGAAGAAAATTGCCCAGATTGATGCCATGGCGAGGCAGGAGGTGGAAAATGAGATAAGGATATACAAGGTTATAGCGAGGATCCTATTGTGGGCTGCAATCCCTATCGGAGCCTTGTTGAGCATCGCCCTTGCGAATTGGATAATGGCTCCGCTCCAGTATATCCAGCGTTCCGTGTCACAGGTCATGAATGGCGAACTTGCATATATACCTGATATCAGAAGTTCTTCGGAGTGCATCGAGTGCAGTGCCCTTATAGAGTCCTTGAACAAGATGTTGACATCGCTCAAATCCAAACAGGATCAACTGCTTCAGTCTGAAAAACTCGCCGCTATAGGAAAGGTCACCGCCGGTATAGCCCACGAAATCAACAATCCTCTAAACAACATATCCTTGACGGCCGAGGTGCTCAGGGACGAGATGTCCGAGATGTCTCCAGAAGAGTGCACAGAAATGGTGGATGATATTCTGGTGCAGACGGACAGGGCAAGGGAGGTCGTCCGCCATCTTCTTGATTTTTCGCGGATGCGCAAGCCAAAGGCCTGGGAACATATCAACCTCGTGGATATCGTAAGGGATACCCTTGCGCTTCTAAAGAATGAGATAAAGATAAAACACATCAAAACCGAGGCAGAGCTTCCTGATGAACCGGTGACTATTTTGGGCAATCCGAATCAGTTGCAGCAGGTCTTTGTTAATATTATTCTCAATGCGGTCCAGGTGATGGACAAAGGTGGGTTGCTTTCCGTGAAGGTCATGGTGGATGAGGATGAGGAACAGGCCATTGTGTCGATAAGTGATACCGGGCCAGGCATACCAGAGGACGTACTTGAACATATCTTTGAACCGTTTTTCACCACGAAAAGTTATGGGACTGGCCTAGGGCTTTCGGTCAGTTACGGAATAATCCATGAACATAAAGGGGAAATCATAGTTGACAGCGAGGAAGGCAAGGGTTCAACGTTCCGCGTCATCTTGCCATTGTGGCAATAGGGATAAGGCATCACACGGGGGGGGGCATCAGGATAAACCGCTTATCGTAGTCGTAGACGATGAACTTGTTACGGTAAAACGCCTGGTGCGGGCATTGGCCAAAGATGGGCGGGTAGAGGGATTTGTATCCGCTGAAGAGGCATTGGCTTTTATCAAACGGGAGGTTCCCGATGTATTGATAAGCGATATCCGCTTACAGGATGCCGATGGGGTACATCTCATGCAGCAGGTCCTATCGATGTCCGATGAGATAGCTGTTATCCTGATGACAGGCTATGCATCCATAGATCAGGCCGTCGAGGCCACCAAAAAAGGTGCCTTTCACTATCTGGAAAAGCCTTTCCATATATCTGTTCTCAAGAGGGTGCTCAGAAAGGCCTTGGCTTCTATGCAGGCCAGGAAACAAATGTTCCTGATATCCCATGAGCTTGTCAAAAATGGTGGTTTCGGGAAGATGATAGGCCTTTCTGCCCCGATGCGCCAGGTCTTTAATACCATTGCCAAGGTCGCCCCATTGGACTGCAACGTGTTAATCCAGGGGGAGAGCGGGACAGGCAAGGAATTGGTGGCCCGCTCACTGCACGCCAATAGTCCCCGTTCCTCCCGTCCCTTTGTGTCATTCAATTGCGGGGCTTTCTCGGAAGATCTCATAGCGAACGAGTTGTTTGGACATGAAAAGGGTGCCTTTACCGGGGCCTTGACCACAAAGGTGGGGCTCTTGGAGGCGGCAAACGGTGGCACCGTACTCCTGGATGAGGTGGGAGAGATGCCAATCTCCATGCAGGTAAAGCTTCTGCGTGTCATCCAGGAAAGAACCTTTTTGAGGGTGGGGGGCATAAAACCTATAGAGCTTGACGTCAGGTTCATTGCCGCCACCAACAAAAACCTTGAGAAGATGGCCGCTGCCGGTGACTTCAGGTATGATTTCTTCTATCGTTTGAAGGTGGTCACGGTCGAACTTCCGCCTCTGAGGGAGAGGCGGGAGGATCTCATGCCCCTCATGCTCCATTTCGTCGAAAAGGCGGCCAGGAAGTTCGGTAAGCCGGTACCCAAGCTTTCCGATGGATTTGTTGAACCGCTGGAGTCTTACCCGTTTCCTGGAAACGTGCGGGAGATGGAGCATATCATCGAAAGGGCGGTGGCCCTTTCCCAGGGTGATACACTCAGGGCCTCAGACCTGCCACCCGACTTGAAGCTAATACGTCCTGAGCCGGTTGAAAAACGGCAGGAAGAGGGA
>JAJRZR010000072.1 GCA_024275145.1 Deltaproteobacteria bacterium
CAGGAGAGTCCTTCCTCAACGGTATGAATAGCGCTTCAATAATCGAAAGAAATTATTTCCAACCCTTAAATTAAGATGGAGTAGTCCTTATAGAGAGGGTCTATAAGAGATAAGTCGTTTATTCTGTTGAAAAAAATGATCCAGAATTTTTGCCGGAAAAGAGGGTGTGATCCTTTGGTTACACGCCCCTTCGGCTGAAGGAACGAAAAACTTTATATCCTCTTTTTGTCCAAGGTGTCAATTACTTTTTATCGAATTTGAGCAAATTTCAAGTTTACTTAAATGGACTCGTACAGAATGAAGCAAGGATCAAGAGCTATAGGCTGCATGAAAATTCAAGTATCAATTTAATCATTTTTTGACGGTGTTCAAGCGTATCAACCAGGTAAGACATTCATTCACAGGGGTCGCCACATCAAGGCGTTTGCCCAGGCGGGTTATGGCCCCGTTTATAAAATCAATCTCTGTCTTGCGTCCTTCCAGGATATCCTGAAACATGGATGAAAAATTGTTCGCTGTCCTGGTACATACCATCTCGACCATGTCAAACGCCTTTTTCTCGTCCATTCCTAGGGAGAGGCCCAGACGCCTAGCCACTTCCAATGCCTCTTTGACCGCTGCCCGTTGCAGCTTAAGCCCTTCGGGATGATCGATGACCTGTCCGTTTTTTATCCTGCATAGTGCGGTTATGGCATTTATACCCACATTTACTATCAATTTTTTCCAGATTGCAACATAGATGTCATCGGCATATTCACAATTCCATTCGGCATTGTTGAATATTTCAATTAATTCATGGACCCGGCGTATGCCCATCGTATCCTTTTTGACAACCCCCAAGACGGTTTTACCTTGGCCGGCATGTCGTACAATACCTGGAGAGATCAAAGTGGCGCCCTGGGAAGTTACCCCCAGGATAATCCTTTCTGCAGGAATTATACGCCGGAAGATCCTTTCGTGGCCTATACCGTTTTGAAGGGATACGATCATGGTATCCTTACCTATCATCGGGTCAAGGTAGGGGAGAACCCGTTCATTCTGATGGGATTTCACCAGGACAATAATGAAATCTCGCACTCCCATACCGGTTGAATTTGCCAGGACCTCAGGGAAGGCCTCAATGGTTTCTCCGGCCCTTTCGACCCGGATGCCCGTGGAGGAGAGCAGCTTGGCCCTTTCGACCCGGTGATCGAGGATCGATACCTTGTTGCCTGCTTTCCACAGATGTACTCCAAGGAGACACCCCATGGCCCCCGGACCGACAATGGTCAACCGGCATTCTTTCTGAGGCATGATAATCCCCCTTTACTATGGCTTGTACCCATGGATAGCACGTGGGTATACTTTGATGAAGGGGTAGGGCATGGTAACAAAAAGGCCGAAATATGGGACAAGGAAATGTTTCATAAACCGGTCAGGAATATTTTTTCATAGATGTAACCTAACTAGCTCTTGACACGCAAAGTCTCCCTTATTAGATGAATTCAAGGAGGCAGTAATGCAAGCGGACTTCCGTTCCTTTGAAAGGGAGTCCCTTTTTATTATCCCAGAGTATGGGCAATCAGGTCCAGGATAAGCCACACATCCTCGCTTTGACCATGAAAAGGGTGCAGGCCAATGTATTCTTGTCCGGTTTGTTTGCCTACTGGTCTTGACCCGTAGGCAAGATCATTACAAACATTTTTAACAAAATCTTAATAACTTTCGAAGAATATCTCAAGACGGCAATCTTTGTCCGAAACACGGCCCAGATCAGGGCCGTGTTTTCATGGCTAGGTGTGTGTCTTGGCTGGGTCAGGAAGGCATAGAGAGTTATAATGAAATACAGTCCAGGATCGGGCCGTGTTTTCATGACCGGTAAGGCGCCTGGCCGAAGTGGTTGGACAGGTTGAGGGCTTGGATCGAATTGCCGACTTATTGTGGTGGCCAATTCGGATGTTGCCGGATACAGGGAATGTATGCCGGGATTTTGTTGGGAAATTAAACCGTTTTACATCAGGAGGACCAGGTATGCTTGTTAAAGAATGGATGGCGGCTGATCCAATAGTCGTCGATGAAAATACTTCCATAATGAAGGCGACCCAGCTCATGAAGGAGCACGGAATCCGCAGGGTTCCCGTGGTCAAGGGTGGCAGGATAGTGGGTATAGTGAGTGATCGTGATATCAAGGAGGCTGCTCCCTCCAAGGCCACTTCCCTGGATGTACATGAACTTTATTACCTGCTTTCGGAGATAAAGATCAAGGACATAATGACCCCTCATCCAATTACGCTTCGGGAAAATGACTCGGTAGAAAAAGCCGCTGTTATTATGTTGGAAAACCGGATTTCTGGCATGCCTGTTGTAGATGAAGAAGGTAGGGTCCTGGGCATGATTACCCAGACAGACATCTTTAAGGTCATGATAAGCATTTCAGGTGCCTACCGTAGTCCGATCCAGCTGGCCCTTGATCTGGAGGACAGGCCCGGTTCCCTGAATCAACTCCTCAATTCCCTGCGGGTGCACGAGGCGAGGATGGTGAGTGTGCTCACCAGCCAGGAGAATATGCCTCCCGGCAGGAGGGAGGTCTATATACGTATAAAGGACATGTCCAACGAGAAACTGGACGCGCTTGTAGAGGATCTCAAGAAGGAATTCAAGGTGCTCTATGTTATAAGGGAAGACCTCAAGAACATCCCCAGAAAGGAGCCCAAGAAGGCCCTTACTTAAAGAAATTCCCAAGACTTTTTAGCCATGATGGGAGCCTGAAGAATCCCGAAGAAGGATGGAGGGCCGGCAAGTCGTTTTGGCGCAGGGCCTCCCAGACATAGGCACCATCTTTGTCTGGATCAGGCGTGACGATCTCCCCTGTCCTTCGATCTACTGCTACCAAGGCAATGCCCGGGGGAACGTCAAAATCCTGGGGGGCTGCCTTGCTCTGTATGGTTACGCGCATATAATCTACCCATATAGGGCAGGCAGCCCTCCCGCCGGTTTCCAACCTTCCAAGGGGGAGTTTGTCCTTCCGTCCTACCCATACCCCGGTGACGACCGTTGGTGTAAAGCCAATAAACCATGCATCCTTGTAGTTATCCGTGGTACCTGTCTTCCCGCCTGCAGGGACCCCAAGCTCCCTTGCTCTCCTGCCGGTTCCATCCTGTACCACACCTGTCAGTAGATGGGTCATCTGGTATGCAGTCACCGGGTCCAGCGCCTTGGTGCACTTGGGCTCAAGCTCTTCCAGGATGTTGCCTGAACGGTCCTTCACCATCTGGATGAATTGGGGTGTTACTGACCAGCCCTTGTTGGGGAAGGTGCTGTAGGCCTCCACCATCTGGATCAAGGGAATAGCCGAGGAACCGAGTGCGATGGACAGATTGTTGGCCAGTGGTACGGTGATGCCCATCAGCCTTGCCTGTTTTCTTACGGCGGCCAGCCCCACCATTTTTGCTATTTTTACAGAGATTATATTCCTCGAGTAGGTGAGTGCCGTCCTGACAGTGATGGGGCCCATGTATTTCTTGTCAAAGTTTTCAGGCTCCCATGGCTCGTCCGGATTCTTGCCCGGCAGGGAGACCGGTTCATCTATTATAATGGTTTGGGGGCCTATTATACCCCTTGCCATAGCCGCTGAATACACGATGGGTTTAAATGAAGAGCCAGGTTGCATCCTTGCCTGGGTGGCAAGGTCATATTGGTTTTTCTTGAAATCCCTCCCGCCCCAAAGTGCCCTGACAGCCCCGGTATGCGCATCGATGGATAACAGGGCTGCCTGGAGCGATCTTTTTATCCCATGGTCATCCCTGTGCCTTGCCAGTATCTTTTTGAGCCCGGCCTCAACGGCCTTTGCTGCCCGTTCCTGCCATTGGCTGTTAAGGGTTGTCATGATGGTTAGTCCGTCGGTAAGGAGCCTGTTTTTTCCATACCGGCCTTCCAGTTCTTTCCGGACCATCGCTAGGAAATACAGGCTGCCAGCAGGGGGATTCAATGTCTCTGAATGTATTTTGATGGGATAGCGTTTTGCCTTGTCTGCCTGGGCAGGAGTAATATATCCTTCCTCCACCATCCTCCTCAGAACGTAGGCCTGCCGCCTTTTTGCTGCGGCAAAATTTTTGGCCGGATTGTACCTGCTAGGGGCCTGGGGCAGGCCTGCCAGCATGGCACATTCAGCAAGGTTGAGCTGGCTGGCATGCTTGGCAAAGTAGGTTCGTGCCGCAGCCTCCACCCCGTAGGCCCCGTTACCCAGATAGATCTGGTTCAGATAGATGGTGAGTATTTCATTCTTGGTCAGAGCCGCATCTATTTGCCATGCCAGGATTGCCTCCTTGAGTTTTCTTATCCAGCTACGTTGTCTCGTAAGTAAGAGGGACCTGGTAACCTGTTGTGTTATGGTGCTTGCTCCCTGAACAATCTCCCCTGCCTCCACGTTTTTTATCATGGCACGTAAAACCCCCATGAAATCTATGCCAGGGTGTTCATAAAACCTGGCATCTTCAGCGGAGAGAAAGGCCTGGGGAAGATAGGGGGTCATCTGGTAGAGGGAGATCGGCCATCGTTTTTCCTTGTACCAGTATGCTAGTGGCCGACCTTTTGAATCGAGCACCTCTGTGACCATCGGTGGGGCATAGGATTTGAGCTGATTGATCTGGGGTAGATCAAGCATTAGGTAGACAGCGACGATCAATCCAATAAACAGGGATACCAGAGTAGTCGAACCAAGCAGTACGAGGAGCAATGCCCTGAGACCCCAGGTACGCCTATTGGGCCTCTTCCTTCTTTTGCTAACCATGGAAAGAACTTATAAACACACAAAGGGATTAGTGCAAGGTGACCGGATAACAGGGTGGTGGCGCTTATGTGGTTACGAGTCCATTATCAGGTTTCGTCTCGGCTCCAGGCCTGCGTGAAACAGCCCCTTTGCTGTGGAATATCAGAGAGCCAAAGAATTTTCTTTTCGTAGCTGTTGAAATCTTGCACCAACTTGGTTCGCAGTGAAGCAAGCCGTAGAAGATAGTCAACAAGGCGAATGCTTTTGGGTTTTTTTAGATATATTTTTAATAATATCGTTCAAAATTCCATCCTTCTCCTCATAATACCCATGCAGTTCAAGGTATGCCGATACAAGGCAGAAAAATACATGTAGGCCTATTACCCGTACCTCAACTGACTGGCAATTATATAGTAGATACGACCTGGGCTATATACAAAATGTGATTCGGGTGCAGGATGTATTTTTACGCTCATGAAGAATATCAAGGCTTGATCCAGTGACGACTGTATGTTAAAAGACGGGCTGTCCAGCACAAGCGGTCGTGTAGGTATCGTTTCATAATTGTCTGGATTCGCATGTTTGCTGATCCATTGCGATCCAAGAGCCTGTAAGTGTTCGGGGCGTAGCGCAGCCTGGTAGCGCATCTGCTTTGGGAGCAGAGGGCCGGGGGTTCAAATCCCTCCGCCCCGACCAATATTTTTAACCTTCATGTCCGCCAGGGGCCTGTGGAGGTTGTATAGACATACTCCGCCATTAAGATACAATCCCGGCAATGGGCACATCTTTTTGAACAGCGGAATCAAGTGACATCACCTTTCCACCCCCCTATCTGCCGGCTACAGGGGGCAGGCCTGCTAGCCAGCCTTTAATAACGATCCTAATACCCGGCAATTCTTACAGATCTTTATCTTTTCCGTCCAATTTTTCCTTTCGTTGCATTCGCAAATTGTTCCACTGATGAACCAGCAGAGCTTCCCCGCATTGAATTCCCAGGCAGGGCAACATTTTCTTCTCTCCTCCGGGCAGTTTTTGACAACCCAACATGGATCGACATTTTCCGCTATGCCCCGCTTGCTTGAAATCAGGAAATAGATCTGGCGCTCCACGTGTGCCGGAACCGCTCGCCATCCCTGTTCATAACTGCTCACAGCCTTGACCGAGGTCCCAAGGAGGTTCGCCATCTGTTTCTGTGTCTTGCCCAATCGTTTTCTGGCCATTACAAATTCTTTTCTATCCACAACAAGCTCCTCTAAGCCTGGATTACGCATCCTGAGTATAAAATAATCCGGGCGGAAATCACCATGCGGACCTTGAAAAAATTTTATCCTACCCGATACCTGCCTTGTGCGTCGGCAGGAAATGTTCGCATCTATCCGGTACGATGTACTTTTTCACCTTCCCGATTCTTTCCAATCGGACGAACCAGTCGGTTTCAAGGCCCCCGCATTTGTCGGTTTATTGGTTCTTTTCCAAATCGATCGTTGTAATTTGTTGTTATTAAAAGAAAAAATAATTAATACATAATTAATAATATTTATTTTTAATTTTTTATTGACAACATATTCGGCTATAGGCTACAAATGTTTTTGTATACCACATTGTGGTATTAGTAAACATCCCTTGTGTCAAATAAATAATCTTAAGGAGGTGCCCATGGAAATGAGGCATAGAGAGAGGATCAGGTTCTTGTTTGTGTTCACCGTGTTATTGGCCGGGTTCATGATCGCCCGCGTAACCCCAGCATCTGCGGATCAGTCTGACAGTAGCGCATGTATAAACTGTCATACGGATCTGGAGGAGATGGATGACTACGGTGCCAAGGCGGCAAGTGCTGCCGCAGCGGTGGCTGGCTGAGGCGTGTCGGCTCCTCAGGTGAGGGGCAGGGATACCTACGGGGTGGCAAAGGATTTTCTGAACACGCAGCACGGGGAGCTTGGCTGCGTGTACTGCCACAAGGGAAAAAATGTAGACGATGTTGACGAGGCCCACAAGGGGCTCATAAAGGATCCTTCAGAGGAAAACGGGGGCGGTGTATGTGCCGAGTGTCATGACGACATTGCCTCTACCTTCAAGGACTCGATGCATTACAAGCTGAGCGGTATCCTGGATATCGTAGGCACAATAACAAAGCCCCATAAGATGCAGGATACACTCCTTCCCGCAGCATGGGATCTTGACTGTGCAAACTGTCATGCAAGCTGTGGAAGCTGCCACGTGGCCTGGCCCAGGGTCTCAAAGGGCGGCCTAATTGACAGGCATCGCTTCCAGAAACGTCCACCCATGGAAAAGACCTGCTATGGCTGCCATGGTTCCAGGTTTGCGGGTGAATACATGGGGCTTTTGGGTTCCACCCCTGATGTCCACTACCAGAACCAGATGGAGTGTTACGACTGTCATAAGGGCTCGCAGCTCCACAATACACAGCCCGCTGATGCCAAGCGCTATTATGCTACCAAGACCCCGAGATGCGAAGGCTGTCATCCGGATGCCATCCCTGGAAGGTCGAGGGAGCCCATGCACAATGCCCACAAGGAGAACGAGTTGGCCTGTACGGTCTGTCATGCGAATACCTATTTCAATTGTCAGAACTGCCATGTCTCCTTAAATGTACCTGAACCTGGTAAGATCGACGTGATATTCCCGTCTAAGCCGCTTATGGCTTTCAAGATTGGAAGGAACATAGACATCGGTCCCAACAATCCATATACCTACAACCTTGTCCGCCATACACCCATGCTCAGGAATTCCCTTGCTTCCCTGCGGTGGTTCCAGTCGGTCATAAAGGGTGCACCGGGTCCTGAAGACCTCGTATCCAACTATGACGCCCTTCCAACGTGGAACTCCGCATCTGTGCACAATATCCAGAGGAAGACGCCACAAAACAGGTCCTGTAATTCATGTCACGGCGTAAAGAAATTCTTCCTCACCAAGGATGATCTGAAGAGTACCGATCCAAAGGCCAACTTGCAGATCATCGTGGACCCCATTCCACAGAGGATAAAACGATAAGGCAGAGAGGAGTGACGAGCTATGAGATATATGATGCAACCTAGATGGATAAGGCAAGCAACCCTGTTTATTTTCCTGGCGGTCCTGGCGGTACCGGCCATAAGTGCCGGGAAGGCGCCTCCCCTGGTAAGCACCCAATGGCTTGAGGATCACCTGCAGGACCAGAATCTATTGATCCTGGATGTAAGGGCTGACTCAAATTACAATTTTGCCCATATACCAGGAGCGGTTGGACTGGCATATAAAAACTGGGAGACCCCCAGGGATACTGGATGTCTGTTGGCTGCCCCAGAGGCGGATCTCACCAGCCGTCTCCAGGCGTTGGGATTAAACAACGATTCACACGTCGTGGTCTACGCCCATGGAAATACTGCAAGCGATGCCTCCAAGGCAGCGGCGGTCTTCTGGATCCTCCAGGCCATGGGGCATGACAATGTATCCATGTTAAACGGTGGTTTTACCAAGTGGACGTTCGAGGGCCGCGTGGTGGACAACAAAAAGCCAGCCCCTTCCGCTGGAAACTTCGTGGCCAGGAAGGACCCTTCCAAGATTGCCACCTTTGAGGATGTGAAGAAGGCGATCAAGGATGGGAGTGCAGTCTTCGTGGATGCCCGTTCCAGTGTCCAGTATTTCGGTCATGAAAAACGTGCAGACGTGGAGTGTTATGGGCATATCCCTTACGCCTTCACACTTCCCGGAGACTTCATGACAAATGCCGGAATCAACCGGGCCCCTGCTACAATCAAGGACAAGAAGACACTGGCCAAAATGGTCAAGGGGATCGGCCTGCCCAGGAACCACAACACGCAGATAATCGTATACTGTAACACCGCCCAGCTTGCTGGCCTGGACTATCTGGTACTGCACAACATACTTGGATATAGGAACGTTAAGGTCTACGATGGCTCGATGCTCGAGTACTGCAAGGTAAGGGGAGATCTACCCGCAGTACGTTTCACATGGGCCCATGGCAGGTAGAATTTAATCTTGCAGATTGCTACGAAATCTTCGTGCGGCGCCCGCACCATTGGCGCCGCACTCCATGGCATAAACATACCCCATGTGAACGATGTATTTTCACGGTAAATAGGAGGAAATCTATATGAATAGGATCAGAAGAAATTATTTCGTGCTATTGTGCACGGTCCTGGCCCTGTTATGTGTCGGGTCGTTAAAAGGAACTGCCAGTGCCAAGCAAGGTCCCCTGGTCAGCGTGGACTGGCTTTCAAAGCACATGAAGGACAGGAATCTGGTAATACTGGATGTCAGGACCTTTCCCAAGTATGAAAAAAGCCATATACCCGGTGCAGTGAAGGCATTTGGCCCATGGGAGAGGATGAACGATAAATTCGTGGGTTTCATGATGCCCAAGGTCTCGGAGCTGGAAAAGATGCTCCAGGGGTATGGGATTAATAAAAAATCCTTCGTGGTCTGCTACGATGCCGGACTGACCTCATCGGATACCGCCAAGAGCGCCAGGGCTGTCTGGACGTTACAGGTCCTGGGACACAAGAAGGTGGCGATCCTTGACGGGGGATTTGAGGCATGGGGTCAGGCTGAAAAACCGGTGACCAGCAGCCCGACGGTCCCTTGGCCAGGCAACTTCAAGGCCAATATAGACAGAAGCAAGGTGGCCACTCTGGATGAAGTGAGGAAGGTAATTGGCTCCAGGAAGGTGTTTCTGGTGGATAATAGATTGCCAGAGTACTACTTTGGGCACGAGAAAAAGAGCGAGGTCGAAAGATTCGGGCGGCTTCCCGGGTCCGTTCTTCTGCCGGTATCCTTCGTAACTACCGGGGGCCAGGAATTTTCCCCGGCCATCATGAGGCCGGTCAAGGAACTTAAGCAGATGGCGCTGGGCGTTGGGCTGCCGAAGGACAAGTCGGCAAGGATTATCACGTACAGCGATCACGGTACTCAGGCTGCCCTTGGATATTTCGTGCTCCATAATATTTTGGACTATAAAAATGTGAGTGTGTACGATGGCTCGATAATAGAGGCCGCGGCAAATCCCAAGGTTCGCATGAAGCGTTATAGCTGGAGTTACGGGAGTTATGGAGGGAGATAAGATCATGTTGAATTTAGAGGAGGCATGCATGAAAAAGAAGACACTTTTTTCAATCTTTGTGGCATTAACCTTTGCAGGGATCCTTTGGGCCAGCGGGGCCATGGCCGGACCGCCATTGACAAACGTTGAAGGCGTTGGCGGTGTGGCCCTCAACCCAATGGCCTATGTTGCCAATCCTGTAAAAGATGGTGGCTCTGGACTGCTTGGTAACGGCGTGGTCTCCAAGCCGCAGCTGGGTATCTGGAATATCGGGCTTACCGAGACGGACATCAACTGGACGGCCATGGGAGGTAATATCTCCTTTTATAACCGGGTGGAGCTGGGCTACAGCCATGAATTCGTAGATGTCCAGGGCGTACAGAATATCGACAAGGACAACCTTTCCCTCAAGATCAACCTCGTAAAGGAAGGGGATTTCGGAATGGACCTCATGCCCGCCATATCCGCCGGCCTCATATGGAAGGATACCCAGTTTGACAAGGCATCCCTGAGGGATCACACGGGTGTGGATTATTATCTCGTGGCCACCAAGATGATCCCCGGACTTCCTGTTCCCGTAATCCTCAACGCCGGTGTTCTTTCCACCAAGGGGTATGTCCGTGGTGTCCTTGGCTTTGGAAATCACAGGGATCTTGCATTCTTTGGCAACATAGAGACCATTCTGTTCAAGAAGTTCATCGTTGGTTGGGAGTATGAGCAGGATGCCGACGTAGGCAAGGTGGTTCATGGCAGCAATGCCAAATTTGGGACCCACTCCATGTGGGAGGCCCATGTTGCCTATATGTACGATGACAATCTCATGCTGGTGGCCTCGGGCGCATATACCGGAGACAAAAATTCCGTTGGTCCCTTTGAAGAAGGCCAGGCAGCCTTTGGAGGAGCGTACGTCCTTTCACTTCAGTACGCGTTTTAACTAGGGATATTTTCATAGGAACTACTCCCTCCTGTTCCTTTATCCTCCATATGCCCTTTCCCCCTGTTCCGGTACCCGGAACAGGGGGATCTTTATTATGTGCCTAGTATCTCACTGGTCTTGACGATCTGGTCCCTCGATCCATGGGAACATTCTCTGTCCATACGGTTTGACACAGGTATCCACCATACTTTATAGTCCGAAGCATATGGATGCCGTGGATCATGGTGTCTTTATGCCCAGGATCTGGCAAAGGCAGGCTGGGCAGGCATAAAAATTTTATCCGAAAATACGGCCCTTCTACCAGATACACCCTTTATCAGGCTGTATTTTCATGTCCGAAGTGCCTGTTACAAGGGCCAGACAGGCCTGCAGGTGTAAACGTGAAAATACATTCTAGCCTTGGGTCGTGTTTTTTCCTGCCTTTCGGGTGTGGTGTAAAAGGCATGGTCCACAGAAAGTTTGGGTATATAAATGGTCAACAGGACCCTTAGCAAACGTTTGAAGGAGGGGATAAAGAGGGCGTGCGGACCGCTCAGCGTCATAGATCTGGGGTTCATGGTACTCAGGATCGTGACCGTGCTGGGTGGAATTGCATGGCTCTTGTTTGCCCCCCTGTCCGATGGCGAGGCGGTAGCGCTTGCCAAGGCCCTGGTTGCCTTTTCCGTATACAGTACCATCCTATATGTGTACATATTCATAAAGCCTGACAGGATCAGATACGCCTACATTGTATCACTGGTGCTGGATATTGTCTTTGTCTTCTACCTGGTCAATTTCCACCGGGAGTTGAATAACAGCTTTTTCCTTGGCTATTACCTGCTGACCGCCCTCCATACATTCTATTTCGGACCGAAATTCGGTGCCGCTGTCGCTACGATCTCCGGAGTACTCTATCTCATCAACATTACACCCTACATAGGCCGCATCCATTGGACCGATCAGGCGTTGCGTATCGCCTTTTTGTATCTGATAGCTATTCCCCTTGGCCTCTTGTCGGAAAAGCTACGAAAGGACAAGGAGAGGATAGAGGAACTTAACAAGCGCCTGGAGGAATCCATCGAATATCTGAAGCGGATGCAAACCAGGCTTATCGAGGCGGAGAAACTTGCGGCCATGGGAAGGCTGACCTATGACATCGCCCACGAAATCAGGAATCCGCTTTCTGCCCTGGGCGGCATGGCAAGGCGCCTCAACAAGCATCTAAAGGAGGGTACGAAGGAAAAGGAATACGTAAGGGTTATTCTATCCGAGGCAGGCAGGCTGGAGGCAATACTCAGTGATATATTGATCCTTTCCTCGGAGCAGTTTCGTTTCGAGTTGAAACGCGGTAACATCAACGAACCTATAAAGGATGCGGTCAAGTTCTTCTGTGATATATGCCAGGAGGGAAAGATACGCCTGGAGGAGGAATACCTGCCCGATCCCCCTAGGGTATATTTTGATTATGATCAGGTCAAACAGGCCATAGGCAACCTGATCACCAATGCTATTGACGCAATTACCCCTGAGGGCGGTACCATCTCGGTCCGTACCGGAACCAAGTTGCATAACGAGGTCTTGTGGGTAACGGTATCTATAAGTGATACCGGGAAACCCATACCAAAAGACAAGCTGGACCTCATTTTTCAACCATTCTATTCCACGAAGAAGATCGGTGTCGGTACAGGCCTGGGTCTTGCCATCGTCCAGAAGATCATGGAGGAACACCGCGGGTTTATCGATGTAAAGAGCGAAGAGGGGATCGGCACCACCTTTGTCCTCCATTTTCCCTATCAGAGTGAAGAAGAGGACAAGAAGACCCCGTGCTGGGAATATATAAAGTGTGGAATAGAAAAGGATCCCACACGTCGTTGCCCAGCCTATCCCTATTTTGGCCGTATATGTTGGGCCATAGCCGGGACCATGTGTGAAGGAAGGGTAATGGGTACATATGCGGAAAAGATTCACGAATGTAGAAATTGTCCCTTTTATCACCTGTGTCGTACAGAAAAGAACCTGCCCGTAGAGACCCGCGAAGATCAGGCCAGTCTGCCTGATATCAAAAAAGAGGACCGGTGAACCCGACAAAGGGCTGAAAAGGCGCCTGCCTAATTTGAAAGCAGGCCCATCAATCGGCTCTGGTGCTGGATCGATCATGTAATGTCACACGATCGACGCGAGACACTACAGGCATCCACCGCCGGTTCCACCGCATCCGCCCTGGGCGCACGGGTTACGTCTTGCCCTGAATCGATCCAGGTTTTCTCCACTGAAGACCGCTTCCAGTCCGTCCTCGATAAAACCGCTCATCTCAAGAGGCCTTATGCCGGATTTTGAAAGGATCTCCCTGGGTGTTTCCCCGATACCGCTTGTGAGTATCGCCTGGCAGTCATGAAGTATCCTTGCAAGCTTCATCCACCTTTTTATCCCACCTCCTGGTTCGGGTGCAGGCCTTTCTTCCACCATGTGGTAACCATCCTTTCCCTGGCCCCAGATCTGGAATTTATATGCCTCGCCCAGGTGCTGGTTGATCAATACCCCTTCCATGGTGGCCACCGCAATGAACGGGCGATGGTCTGACGGATTGACAGGCATCTTGGCGCAGGAAGACAGGCAGCCCCTGAACTCGTGGGTCTTGTCATCCCCTAGCAGGCCCACTGCATCTGCCCTGCATCTGGTGCAATGGCGCATCTGCGGCAGATATCTTTCCGCCATGTTCCTTATTGCAGCCATTGTCTCCTTGCCGGGCTGTGGTACTTCCGCAAAGGGCGTGCCAACGTTTGGAAACATAGCCATGCAGTTAAGAAGGTCCACGCCAAGCCCCTTCATCCTGCGTGCTACTTGCTCTATGTGGTCATCGTTAATTCCAGGGATTACGATGGTATTGACCTTTACCACTATGCCTTTTTTCTTGAGCATCCTTATGGCAGACAGTTGTCTTTCGAGCAGCAGGCTTGCCCCTTTCATTCCACGGTATACCACCTTGCCATCCCTAACCCACCCGTAGATCTTCTGTCCTATTTCAGGATCGACCGTGTTGACGGTTATGGTCACGTGTGAGATGTCATAGCATGCCAGCTCCTCTATATATGGGCCAATAGCCAGCCCGTTCGATGCCAGGCACAGGATGATGTCAGGGAATTTCTTCCTGATGAGTCGCAGGGTCTCCATGGTCTGTTCACCGTTGGCAAAGGGATCCCCTGGCCCTGCAATACCTGCTACCGTGATACGGGGTTACTTGGCAAGCACCTTTTCCATGTACAGGCAGGCCTGCCGTGGTGTGAGGATGGTGCTTGTAACCCCTGGACGGCTTTCATTGACGCAGTCGTATCTGCGATTACAGTAATTGCATTTTATGTTGCACTTCGGGGCCACTGGAAGGTGTACCCTGCCATATCGGCCTTTTACGCCCGGGTTGAAACAAGGGTGCCTGGTAAGATAGAGTTTTCCGTAGGTGGCTTTTGTATCCATGTCCTTTGATCCTTTCTTTTTCCAAAGATATCTTTCCCGTGTGTCCAAGGCCGCGTGGCCCCTGACCTGTAGTGAAGATTACGGCCCGCCCTTACATAATGGATACGGGGTCACATGAAAGTTTTCCTGGTAAACAGGTGGCTGCCTCGAGGATATTGTCTTACATGTATCCGTATCCTACAGGTGATCCGTCCTGTTTGGCCTGAATCATGGCATTTGCAATGAGGTCAAATAGCCCCTGTGCCCCGCGGTAACCGATGTGAAGTATTCGTTGCCCCCCGATCCTATCGTGGATGGGAAAGCCCACCCTGATCAAGGGGATTCCCAGTTTCCTGCTAATGCTGTAACCCTTCGAGTGGCCTATGAGGAGATCGGGGGATAACGATTCGACCTCTTGGGCGATGTCAAAAAAGTCTGCCCCTTCCATGACCATGGGCTCGTCCTGATACAGGTCCTGTGTAACCGCCTTTATCGCCTTGCCAAAAAGCCCGCTTTTCCCACCGGATGCACAAAATACGGGCTTGATGCCTATTTCCACCATGAATGCAGTGAGGGCTACCACCAGGTCTTCTTCACCATATATGATGGCCCTCTTGCCAAATACATACTTGTGTCCATCAACCAGGCTGTCGATCAACCTTTCACGTTCTCCAATATACTTCCTAGGGGTCTTTTTTCCTGAAAGGGTTTCCAGTACAGCGAAAAGCCGGTCAGTTTCCCGGATGCCTATAGGCAGTCCAAGGAGATAGCGTCTTGTCTTGTAGGTCTCTTCCAGCCAGGCACCAGCCGTAGGTATGGATGAGATGGTCCTGCCAAATTCCAGTGTGGCCTTGGCGCCTCCCATGAGGCGTATCGAAGAAATTGGAGTGCCTCCCCTGGGTATGAGCGGGTATTCGTTCATAGCTGGCCCATCAAGGGTCTCGGATATATCCGGGAGTATGGTAGCTGTCATGCCAAAATCATCTGTTATTTCAGCTAGATGTCTGATGTCAGCAGGAGATACGAACCCCGGGAGTATGTTTATACCGTCATGATGGGTGGGCTGTATGGCGAGGTTTTCTACCACTGCCCTGACTGCCCCGTGAAAACCCTCCATGTGTGTCCCCGCATAGCTGGGCGTGGATACCGGTACTAGGACAGGCATATTGCCATCCGTCCTGGTCTCTTCCAGGAAGTCCTTTATGATCCGTGGAACATCATCGCCTATGGTCTCGGTGAGACAGGTACTGGCAATTCCGATCATACGGGGCCGGTATTTACCTATGACGTTTACAAGGCCCAGTTTGAGGTTTGCCTGGCCGCCGTATACCGCATGTTTTTCCCCAAGGGAGGAGGATGCAATGTCTATGGGTTCGTTGAAATGACTTATGATATAGCGCCTCATATACGTAGCACATCCCTGTGAGCCGTGGAGGAACGGGACCGTTCCCTCTATCCCCTTGAAGGCAAGACATGCGCCTATTGGCCTGCAGAGTTTGCAGGCGTTAGTAGTGGATACATAAGCTGGTTCGACCGGCTTTTTTACTACTGGGCCTTCCATATACACCTCCCTTGATCTACAGCGGCTGCGGCCCTTCTTGGGACGAACCTCCATACGGGGCTCATGACCGAGGCGTAGACCTCCTTTGCAAAATTGAGCATTCCTATAAACCCCTCAAGGGCCTCCTTCCTTTCATGATTGTGGTCACAAAAAGCCACGCCCAGTTTGTATGCGATGGGCCGTTCTTTTACACCACCGACGAATATGTCCACGTCCTTTTCCTTGAGAAAGGCAGATAGCTCCAGGGGATTCGAATCGTCCACGATTATGGTGCCAGGGTCTGTAATCGCAGCAAGTTCCTCGTAGTCTTCCGTGGTTCCGGTCTGCGATCCCACCATGACCACCTTCATGCCCAGGAGCCTGAATGCCTTTACCAGGGAGAAGGCCTTGAATGCCCCTCCAACGTAGATTGCGGCCTTTTTGCCTGCCAGTGCCTTCCTGTATTCTTCGAGCCTTGGATAGAGGCGGGAGAGCTCCTCCCCGACCAGTTCCCTGGTCCGGCGCATGATCCCTGGATCTTTAAAGTGCCTTGCTACCCGATACAGGGACTCGGCCATGTCTTCCACCCCGAAATAAGATACGCGTATGTAGGGAATGCCGTATTTGTTCTTCATCATCCTGGCCAGGTCCAGCGTGGCCCCGGAACACTGGACTATGTTTAACCTGGCGCCATGGGCCCTCTGGATATCCGCTATCCGGCCGTCTCCAGTGATGTTGGCCACCACCTCTATACCCATTTGTTTGAAATATTTCCTGATAATCCATATCTCGCCGGCAAGGTTGAAGTCACCCAGAAGATTTACACTGCAGGGAGATATACCCTCGGTGTTACCGGTACCGACCAAGCGAAACATGGCGTTGCAGGCAGCCATGTAGCCCGAACGTTTGTTTCCCTTGAAACCCTCGGATTGGACCGGAATGACCGGTATCCCCCGCTCCTGCTGGACCTTGCGGCAGACGGCCTCGAGGTCATCGCCTATTATGCCAACTATGCAGGTGGAGTATACGAAGGCTGCCCCAGGGCTATAACGTTCTATCAGTTCGTTCAATGCCCTGTACAGCTTGTTTTCCCCACCGAATATGACATCCATTTCCTGGAGATCGGTGGAAAAGCTCATCCGGTGAAGCTCACGGCCTGAGGAAAGGGCCCCGCGTATGTCCCAGGTGTATACAGCACAGCCGATAGGTCCATGGACGAGATGAAGTGCATCGGCTATGGGATACAGCACTACCCTTGAGCCGCAAAAGACACAGGCCCGTTGGCTTACTGCACCAGCCAGGCTTGCCTTGTTGCATTCAATGCTGAAGGGCCGCTCATCCTTTTCACGTATCTGCCCCTGCCTTTCCTCGAATATTGCCTGCTGCATACTCAGTCCTCTCCTTCATCTTATGGAAACAGCATACCGATTAAGGAACCTTCACGGCTTTCACCAATAATCCTGTGAACGGTTGCCCATTTGACAGGATATAAAGCAAGGGGTGTACCATATACCATGCAAATAATAAATAAGCGTAAAATCAAATAGATAGGTTGTTGTAGATTGTCGTCTGGACCCATGTGGAGGTTGAGACGGCACATCCATGAAGGAATGGCTACAAAGAGGGCATGATGATTACATTAATGTCGAAACCAGGCGTCCATGTGGCCTGTGTCTTTGATGTCGCATCCCAATGGCAGGGCATGATGTCTTTTCAGCTAAATCACGCAGCTCGTAAGCTTGCCGAAGATGCCAGGTGGACGGGGCACAGCCTGTCTGTGGGTGTCCCAAAGCCCTTGACGAGGTCATGGGATCAATTGGTGCGGCTCACGTTGCAAAGGCGCGATGAAATAAAAAGGCCCCTGGCATAGGAGGGAGCCAGGGGCCTTTCGGATTTACCTTCTTTTCAATGATCTTCTAGTTGCTGACTTGCCCGAAGTTATCGGCGAAGTCGGCAAGGCCCAACAGCGTCGGATCCTGGATCAACGTGGCAAGGTCCTTTCCATCCACATCACCATCGTGATCGAAATCACCGGGCATGCCCGTGCTTGAACCGCCCGATCCGCTGGTATATTCGTCTGCACCGATGTCGATGCCGTCCCCCTGTGGCCTGGCGTCACCGTCTATGTCTACGTTGAGGCCAGAGACGCTTTCGCCCGCATCTATGCACGGTGAACCCTCTTCCAGGTGACAGGTATCGTCCAGCATGGGGTTGGAGGAAAGGTACCCATTATCTATGATTTGCCCTCTTGGAGGCAGATGCTGATACAAGGTTCCATTGTTGGACCAGTAGAGGTCGTTTTCAATGGTGTGATAGGACTGGTATTCCACGTGGACCGCATAACCTCCGTTCGACGCCACGATGTTGTTGATGGAGTGGGTGCTTGAATAGTGATGGGTATAAATGCCGTCGCTGTCATTGTCCACTATGGTATTGTTTATGACCTCCACGGAATCCTGGGATGTGTTTTCCTCGCTGGGTGATTGGTAACTGATGATTATCCCGCAGCCCTGGTTATGGCAAATCATGTTGTTCCTTATGGTCGCATCCCCACGGCCTTCGTCCATTGAAAGGCCTATAACGATTCCAGAGTCCCCGTTGTAGGTGACATAGTTCCTGTATATCCCGACAGGTTCGGCCTGGAATTCAGGGTGTTGATCAGGATTAGGGTAGAGCATCTTCACCAGTATTCCATATGAACC
>JAJRZR010000073.1 GCA_024275145.1 Deltaproteobacteria bacterium
CCAGCACGTAACCCTTGACAACGGATCCGTTTCCTGCCCTGTCCCAGGCCCTCAAGACCACACTATACTTTCCATCGGGCGCCTTGCTGCCATCCCTCTGATATCCGTACCACATCAAACGCCTGGGGAGCTGGCCGGTGCCATCATGCCTCAACACTACCTCCCTAGATGCATTCAGGAATGACAACTGCCATCGGCTTATAGGTTCTGGTTCAATAAGTCTTGGAACAATGGTCAGCTCACGGCTGAAGGCAGGCAGGCCGTCAATACGGTGACCTATCAGCTTCATCGTAAGCTCGGGTGGCTTGCCATCCACATAATAAGAACCGAGCAGGGCGGTTTCCCGCTGTCCAGAAGGCAGGTGTAGCACAAGGGCCACAGGGTATCTGCCGTCAATCTTCTGGGCAGGCCAGGATACCGTAAAATAACTCTGTTCCTCCGATATATTAAAGGAGGATATCCGGTCACCGGCCTTCAAAAAGGCCTCTGGGATCTCCTTCCCCTCGCTTGCCCAGTGTAATTTAACGCTGCAATGTACTGTTTCCCCAGGGCGTACATATTTTGGATACAGGACCACGGTCTCGACATCAATCATGTGGGGCCGGATGGCATAGGAGTCTATGTTCATGGGCCAGGATGCCAAAACCCTCTTGAATAGATCGCCGAAGAGATCCTCGACGTCAACTGGCACGGCGATACCTAGCGGGTTATGAATATCAAGGGAGGAGAGATCCCCTGTGGATGTCCATATAATCCGGGCATCACTGGCACGAATCAGTTCCAGAGTCAAACCCAGGGATGCTGGTCGGCTATCCCTGATCTGGCAGACTGTTCCCAGGACGATAAGATCGGCACCAAGTTCGTCCTTGGCCCTGGATATCTCATAGGTGGTAAGTCTTCCCAAGGAACGTATCCGGTGACGGGCCATAAAGGATATGATTGCCTGACGGGAGATGATATCCGCTCCTCTGTCCTTGAGCTCCCTGGTCAGGTAGTCTGTCAGGAGGAAATTCACCCCGTTTGATCCCTTGCTGAGGTCCAGAAGGGGAAAGACAGCTGTTGTCAATGCATGTACAGGAACGGCCCAGATCAGTATCGCCAGTATTGCAGCACCAAGGATACAGATATTGTCTCCCTTGCACCTGACGTTTTGATGCGCTTGCGAAACCGGTATCTGCAGCAAGCGCAACATATCAATCTTTTTCCCCGCTGTCGGCTGCAGGGGCACTACGTTTAACCGGGATAGTAGAAAGCATGTCATGGACAAGGGCGAGTGAGACCTCGAAGGTATCCTTGGGAGCCAGGCCGAACAACCTATCCCACACGGAATAGCCACTCCGGTGCCCGCTGGCCCGCCACAATACCAGTGAGGCCTTACTGTCTACCAGGCGCAGTGTCAATGACACCTCGGGATATACGGAGGCACCTTTGCGGCTTTCTCCCATCTGTTCAACAGCGCCCAACAGGAACGCCTGAACATTGAGCCTTTGCCCAAGTCTCTTCAATACAGGTGTATCGATTGACATGCCCGGTTCTATCGCAAGCTCCCTCAAGGCACTGTCCACGATCCCCTTGTCCACCACGTCAAATAGCTTCATTGCAAGGATCTGCGTAGTAATTATGTCCCTGATACGTTCGGCAGCGAAATCATTCTTCGTGTGATTTTCAAGGGGTAGGACCGCTATCCTGGTAATATAACTGAGATCGACCTCCTCCCTGAGAAACGTCTTCGTAGTGGTCTTGGCACCGCATCCATAAACAGAAAGGACCATACCGGCCACTGCAAAGAACGTAAGTACACCTTTTATCCTGGCTAAAACCTGGCTGAAAGATACGTGAGTATGTTCCATTTTTGGCCTTCTTCCGTTTGTTGATAGTTAGCATTTGTCTGAAGCGTAAAATAATGACTTATATCCCAACTCCAGTTTATACTGTAGGTTTTGATCGTCTCCTTTGTCTTGTTATAGTTAAAACCCAATATTACCTGGGTCTTACGGGTTCGAACTACTGAGATATTGGTGTTGACCAAAAAGGCATGCTGATGGGATTGCTTCCCGAAGCCCTGTGATGCATTAGCCAGAATGGACAAAAGGTCAGAAGGACGCCAGTTTATATTTACGGTAGACTTACCCCCATCTTCGTCCTCCTTTCCCCTGATCATATTGTATTCATTCGTAAGATCTAGGATCAGACTCCTGCGCAGACGAGCGGTTATTATCCATCTTGCCCCGTAGTTGTTTGTAGTTTCACCACCTTGTTCGTTTCTGTTGTTGGTGTAATTGATCTCTAAATTGGATATCAAATCGGGAAACAATATAGCGGATGTGAAAAGATTGACGTTGTGACTCGTGGAAAGCCGTTCTCCATCTTCGTAATTTTCATTTCTCGTTATGCCCAGGCTGATGTCCAGTGAGGATAAAGGGGCAGAAATGATGGTAACGGCATAGGATCTGGAATCGGTATCCGGGGCATCGCTGTTCGAAGTGGCCGTATCACTTACACTGAAGGTCGGCATGAAATACTTGTTTATCTCCCAATTGAAGCTGCCTGTCTGGGAAAGGCGATTTACATCGTTTCCTGCCGTGGTATCATCCTTTTCAAGGATGAATGAATACTTGAAGGATGTATTGGCAGTGGGCTCAAGGCCCAGATTGATGCTGGTCAGGTATTGGCTAAAGCGTTGTGTTTCGGAAATCCTGTTGCCGGTGGCTATGAAACTCCGCAGGGCCTCCACCTCCGTGATATTGATATCCTTTCCAGAAGGCCATGCAGTCACCACCAGCTTTATATACATATCATTCAATCCACCGATATCCAGCTCGAAGCGGTTATCAATGGTGTCATACACAAAGGGTATATTGACCGCCTCCCGTTTCCAACTTATGCCATCAGCGCTGGTATAGACGTCCCATTGAACAGCGGCCGCGTCTACCGAACCCAGGTTGTCTTCAGGGTCTGTATACAGATATATCTTGTTTACCGTCTGAAAATTCGTTCTTATGCCCAGGTTCTGGACATGTTCAGGCTTAATGGTAAGTGCCGTGGTCCTAAGGTCCCCATCATTGAGGCCGGAAACGATCTGCAGAGCACCTTCTGAAGGGCTGTCATCCTCGTCTGCCAGGGTCTCAGACAACCTGATGACCACGGTGACCTCTTCTCCCGGCTGGGTCTTTGCATAGAACCTGGTAGTGGTTTGCGAGAATTGCTGGGATGCGCCTACATGAAAACGTTCATCCCAGAAGGTCTGGGAATAATCGGCCCGTACAAAATGGTCTGTACTCTTTGTATCGCTTTGCTCAGCGTTATCCTTTCTGTCTTCATTATAAAGGTTATAATATAATTTTACTGGTTCCAGGTCCCAGTCTATATTAAACCCTCCATAATTCCGGCTGCTATCTACACTGTGAGGGCTGTCGGAATCCTTTGACCAATTTTTCCCCAGGGTAGCCTGAAGCGAAGGCCAGAAACGACGCCGCCAGTTACTGGACAGTGTAGTTTCCCATGAAGGACTGGTAAGATCGCGCCCCTTGGAATTGCGGGTCTTGGTGACAAGGCCGTCGATCTGGGCAGCGAATATATCATTTTGGACAGTCAGCGTTGCTGAAGGCATCAGACTCTCGTTGACCCCATTGCTGCTAAGCCAATTTCTGTTATAGGTTACGTCACCATTGAACAGAATCGCATCCGTAACCTCTGGCTGCCATTGGACATGATACCTTTGCTGGAGCGAGCGCCTGTCTGTGGCATCACCCTGCCCCATGATATTAGATTGCCATGAGCCGTCAACATTAAGTGCCTTTGCCCTACAGACTGCTGGCAAGGTAAACAAAACCAGACATGAAAACCATATGACGAATCCGGGCAAAAGGTCCCGGATTGTGCAATTTGTCTGCCTGCCGAGGATGTGGTGTAAAGAGCACGAAGACATACCTTTATCTCTCAACCTTCCCTCGACCAGACAGGTTCGGCAAAATTGTGCGCCCCTTAAGGCTTCAAGTGCCTGGATCATAACGCTGGCCAAGGCAGCGCCTCTGCATGAATTACCCAGTTCTACCAAGAACCTCATCATATAAAAATATCGGCACATGACTCACTGAAGGGTCGCACAGGTCACTTATCGATGATAATTTATTAACCGTCCTTGTATATCTTCTACATCCTGAGATCCAACCAATACGAGATGGTCCGCCACCACGCCCAACGCCGGGAATTAACCACCTGGCAAATTCAGCCTTGGATGTACCCGGTCATAGGTCTTGGGGGCATGGCAGCCCACCACGCATGTTCCACCGGTCTTGCGTTTGGTAAATATAATGGGATAGGACCATCCACCAAAAGGGACCTCACTGCGGATATGTTTGTATTGGTTACTGGCATGAGGTGCATGACAGGCGGTACAGGTCCGGCCCTTCTTCCTGTGTACGTGAAAGTAATGCAGGTTAAACTTTCCATCACGGAAATTGGTCAGGGTGGTGGTATATTTTGTTTTGGCTATGTTCTTGTTATGGCAACCGAAGCAGAGATCATACTTGTCAGGGCTGTAGGTCGCGTAAAACTGGGTAGGATAGTAACGGACCAGAAGCCGCACGAACTTCGAACCGTGGGGCTTGTGACAGGCGGTACAATCGCCGGTCTTGACCGGTCCATGACGGAATCTTGATTCCATAACATGATCACCCAGGTCCTCGTGGCAGGAAAAGCAAAGTTTCTCCATCGAATTGGCAAGCAAAGGCTTATAGTTTGATGCATGGGGCTCGTGACAGGCAGTGCATTCTCCCTTTGCAGCCGGAGGATGCTCATATATGGCAGTGGCAATGTCCTTGAATACCCCTGGATTCAAATCCCCATGGCAAGATTTGCACAGCCTGGGCTGTGAATCAAGCAATTGGTATCTGAAATCTGAGCTATGGGGATCATGACAATTACCGCAGTCATCACGTACAGGATCATGGATATATTTTCTGTTAAACGAATCCCTGCGATCTGAATGGCACTGGAAACAAAGCTGCCCATCGGCCATGGGCGCGATGAGCAGTTTTTCATTCGTTGAGGCATGTGGATTGTGACATGCAACGCAATCTCCGACCGCTACCGGACCATGCCGATGCTTCCTGGTAAAGATGGTCTTGTCATGACAATTGAAGCAAAGACCGCTTACCGACCTGCCGCTTCCCTTTAATTGAAACCGTTTGGGTGACTGATGGGGATCGTGACAATCTATACAACCCTCTTTGACCGGTGAATGGATTACAGGTTCCTTGTACCATGCCTTTTTGGCCTGATGACAAATAAGGCACAGTTCCTTACCCCTGCGTTCTAGTTGGTACCTGTTAAAACTTCCGTGTGGATTATGGCATGCGATACATATACCCGCCCCAACAGGACCATGAACATGGGCCTGCCTGGCCTGGGTATTCGAATGGCAGCTACTGGATGTACAGTTGGACACGGCCGGGATCATTCTTTTAAACCTGAACATTCCCTTGCGATAACGGTGGCACTCCCGACATTTCAGGGGTACCTGTCTTGCGTGCACATAGAAGTGCCTGAATCCCTTGGGCGGCCTCTTCTTACTATCTGTCGGTATGTAACAGAGCCTTATCCTCTCTTTTATAGAACCTGCTGTTATTTCTATGGTATTCACACCCTTTTTCAAACTTATCATGGTACCGAAGGCCCCTCCGTCCACAGATAACACACCCCTTCGGGCCTTGGTCCTGACACCCTTGACGGTTACCATGGACGCCTTCAGGCCCACAAGGACGCCCGATAAAAAAAGCTTCTCCTCATGTACCCATACCATGTCAGGTGGAGCCACCAATCTTATCGCAGGCCCCTGATCCACGCCATGGCCGCTGGCGAAGACCTTTTGCAAACGGCCAGTGGAAAAGGCAAAAGCCAGAAAAACCAATATAGAGAAAACAAAAACGGAATTCCCCTTTTTCACATTCTGGCTCCACCTGCTCATGTTCATTCCCCATTATTCCGGATTGTCTGAAATTATTTTGCCCCCATATAAATAATCCCACTTCCCTCGTAATTACAATAGGAAAGTGGGATTGTCATTAATTATAAAGGGCCTGGCTGAGCAGGCCCTATTTATATTACGGCTGGATTAATTCTTGGTAGTATGGCACCTGAAGCATCCAGTATCGGATCCGCCACCACTTGCTATCATGGTGCTGTAGTCCCAGCGAAGGAGATCGGCATATGGAGAACCGTGTGCACGGTGACAGGATATGCAGGTTACTATGGCATCGCCCGCTGACTGAAGCACTGTAGATTTAACAGAAGATACGTCATTGCTGGCAACCGGGGCCTCTACCTGGTAGGTATGGGATGAGCCACCATAACCGGCATAATCGGGTTTCGACACGACGTTGTTCATGTCAAAATCGGTTGGATGCCTTACCCACGGAGATCCCCAACCAGTATCGCCCTGTACGTTGCCGGCAGTTGAACCATGGTGGAAATCACTGTGACACTCGGCACACAGGTGACTGATCGTACCAGCAGGATCCGTGGTATCGGCAGAACGGTCAACCCCGTAGTACTGGTTATGATCATTGTAAGACACGGTCATCTCCCAGTCAGGATCCTCTTTTCCAAGTATTCCATTAAGGAAACGGAAACTTGTACCCACACTGTTACCATCTATAGTACTGTCGTCAGCATGATGCGCCCCTGAGACCGCTGCAAAATTGTCTGTCTTGGTTCTGTCGCCATGGCATCCGTTGGTACCGGCGCATGTAAGCTGGCTGCTCCAGGTGGTAGTGCTTCCTGGGGGGGTATAACCTATGTTGCTGTCCTCACCGGCTATACCAACAACGTTATGTCCCTTGGTATCATTTGCTCCGCCGGAGGAATCAACCCAGTAGAAGTTTCCGCCTGCCAGCGTATCCCCAGTGCTCCCATCGGGGCTGCGATAGGTGGGTTCCGTGGTCGAATCTACCTTTGGAATGTTTTCTCCTACGGTATTGGTACCCGTATGGCATCCTACACAATCACCCTTCGTAAGTGCCGAATATGGCCCGGTGGAGACCACCGCTGCCCCGTTTTGGCTGTTGTGCATGGTATGGCAATCTGCACACTGTCCTGCCACCCTTGCAAAGGCCGACACAGGTATGATCAGGACACTCGAACACAATACCATAAACAACAACTTGATACTGAGATTGGTCTTTTTGAGGTTTTCCATGATGCCCTCCTTGTATAAAATTAATCTTTTCCCTAACTGAGCAGGCCTCTCAACAATCCAAACCGCCTTTTAGGTTAAATTCAGATCTTGAATACATGACAAAGATACTCGACACTGCCCTACTACTTTAAAAATAAGTTATAAAATATTTGTCCACAATGGTTTATAATATTTATTTATATTTGGTCAAATGCCTAAAAAAGGCTAAGCACTTTTTTGTCATAAACGGCAGCTGGGTTCCATTCTTTTGTCTTATATTTTAATAGTAACCAAAGACTCATCTGAAGTCTATAGACATTTTGTTTATTTTTTTTATAAAAAAAGTTTATATAATAAAATTATTTTAACAGAACCATCGCATTAAAAAATTTAACAACTGTCCATCTAAAGATACACCCGGCCCATTGGAGGTCGTGCGGCATTTGAATTGCACAAATTGGGTTCATATGCCGACCCTGTACGACAAAATCAATTCGGGCCATTGCTCTTTATCCCTCCTGCTTGATTGAAAAGCGGGAACCTGGAACGGAACTTCACATCCAATACCTGCACCCGTTGATTAAAGAGATCCGCTACGATGAGTTGCCCTTGCTTATTCAAGGCAACACTCGTGGGATACTGAAACCAGCCAGGTCCATAGCCTAGTCCACCGAATTCATACATGAATCTGCCCGCCAAGTCATAGATCAAAATAGTATGGCGCATGTAATCGGCTATGTAAACACAATTTTTATTCTCATCCACGGCCATGCTCCTTGGCCGGCTCATCTTCCCTGTAGATCCCCCCTTCTGCCCAAAGGCAAGTAACAATTTTTCCCCGGGGCTATAAACATATATCTTGCTCGTCTCCTCGCTTAAAACATAGATATGCCCATCCGAATCACGTTTCACGTCTATAACCTTGACAGGTCCTATGCCCATCTCATCGTCTTCTTCATTCGGCTTTACATTTGATCTTGGAATCAGCTTGGCTGGCAGATCCTCCACTACCGACCTAACCTGTTTCTTTTCCCTGGAATCGGGGCTAGCCCCCTTGCCGACCCCGGAGGCCTTAACCACCTTGCCTGTATTCTTTACCGACTCGATGGCCTCCTTATTGGCTATCCGATCCATTGGGCGCAGCCAGTGGGAAAAATGCCTCTCCTTATCAAAGACGAGCACGCCGCGTGTACCATGACCGGCCACGTACATATATCCATTCTGGCCTATCACGAGACTCCTTGGCAGAAAGTCCTTTGCCCCTGGAATATCCTCGAAACTGATTTTACCCACGGGGAAAAATGCCGCATTAAAGATGGTAATCCGCGCCGGAGTCGTTGCAGTCCGCCCCTGGCATACGTAGAGCATGCCGTTTGCATCCACATAGACACCTAAAGGGTTGGCGGCCCCTCTACCCGGACCAATAGACGTTACAGGAAAAAAGTTAGGCCCGTAAACCACTATCCTGCCATTTCCACCATTGACCAGATAGGTCTCCTCCATGGTCTTGTCGTAGAATACAGCGGATGGGTATTTCAGGTGCCTTCCCTGATCATCGGCGGTAATTATGGTTATCACCTCCACCGATACGGTATCAGGCTCCTCTGCGGCAAGTGGACACAAGACCGGTAACAGCAATCCTGCGGTGAACATAACAGGGAACATTATTAAGAGGGATAATCTTCTCATCAAACTCTTATGCGGCCGAGGTAGCCGACACCACACCTCCGAGATGTATCTCTAACGTGCAGACGCCACCCCTTGAGGAATCTATTTTCGTGCCTGGATAGGCGGCAAACAGGTGAGCGGGCAACATTACGGTTGCGGATAGAATCAATGATGACATTTACTACATACGTGACCACCGAGCAGATCTCCTATAAGCAGATAAGCATAATCGGAGCCATGGGGGTTGTGACAACTGGTACAACTAAACTTACGTCCAGGGCGCCTGGGGTCCCTGGGCCCCTGGACAGGATGCCCCCCCACCGGATGTCCAACGATTATACCCTTCATAGTTACATGACAACCGACACATAGCTTATTGATTGGTTCAAGGAGTTGAAAGGCATTCTCTGTGGCATGAGGGCTATGGCAAATCGTGCATCCGCCACCCTTTACAATCCCGTGAACATGAAAGCCCAAGGGGGTGTTGGAAACAAGCTTTTTCTTATCGGCATGACACGCCACGCACAAAGCGGCCTTGCCGTCTGCCCAAAGCTGGTACTTGTATCTTGCCCCATGGGGATCATGGCACACAGTACAATCACCGATGCCCACGGGGCCATGGACGTGGCCCATTTTTTTCCACCTTCGGCCATTTACATGGCAAAGCAAACAGGTATCATCCACCCTGCCCCGGGTCACGACGATATCGTTCCTTCCCTTGCGCCCTTCATGGCAGCCAAGACAGTACAGGTTGGAAGACGGACTGTGGCGCCACCTGCCAGCGTCAACCAGCCTGCGATGGCATGAATAGCAGCCAGGGGAAAAATTCTCACACTTGAGCCTTTCCTTTCCTGGCACCGCGTGCCCCCCTAGGGAACTACGTAAGTGGCATCCCGAACACGTCAATGGCACCTTCCCACGGCGATGAAAGCGGTAGGCAGAGGATGCAGCAAGATTGTAGTTCAACAATGTGGTCAATGGCCTGTACCTAATCCTGATACGCCGCTCACCAGGCTCAACTATAAAAATGTTTACACCACTTTTTAACGCAAGGATATAATGTAAAAAATAATTATTCCCATTGCCCCGCCATGAGCCGAGGGGATTGATCAACCTTTCCTCCCCCCTGCCTGTCTCCTTCTTAACGATTATATGGCCCACTTCACCCTTTCCAGATGAACGGATGACCATATGAACGAATGGCCGCCTGTTATTGACAACCATCCTGTTCGAACCCGGTGCAAGGATCGTTAAGGCTTCAGCAATCCCAGCAAAACAACATATCTGACCTATCAAGAGCAGGACTAATATTCGCACCACAAAGCCTGGGCGCCTTTCTTCGCAAGGCATGGACCTTATTCCTGGCAATCCTTATATCTACTTGAGCTTCATCGCCTCATTGAGGAGTTCAAACGCCTTCCGGTATTCCTTGGCGGCCTTTTTCAGATTTCCCTGTTGTTCAAAGATGGTTCCAAGTGCATAGTGCAGTTGAGGATTTCGCACATTCCTCATAAGCAGGCCCTCCAGGTCACCTATTGCCTCCTCAGTGTTTCCCTGTAAGGCCTCAAGCCTCGCCTGGCAAATAAGACCAGGCACATAATCAGGCTCCAGATCAAGCCCCTTGTCCAAGGCAACGGATGCCTCGTCCCTTTTACCTGCCTCCATGAGAAGACAACCCAATTCCAGATATGCCTTGCCCATTTTGGGATCCAACTCTATGGCCCTTTTGAACTCAGAGACAGCTGAATCCGGCAACCCCCTTTTCAACATCACGAGCCCCATATTGAAGTGACGATCCGCATCCCTTTCTTTCTTCGGCTTCTCCCTCATTAACGGGTGAAGTTCCCTCTCTACCTGTTCCCTCGATCGCTCCCCAAGCATGATTTGGACCTCACCCTTCAACCGTTCAGCCAGATCGTGGCTGTAACCTAGCCCTGTAACTACCTTTCCATTCTTATCGACTAAAAGAACGGCTGGCATGACGAAAATTCCCAGCTCCCCGTAGGCCTTTTGCGTCGGATCGGTAAAGACATCTATCTTCCGTTTGGTCAACTTCATTACCTCCCTTATGGCCTGTTTGTCATCCCCCTGGGCATTTACAGAGAAAACTGCTATGCCCCTTTGTTCAAAGAACGGCAAAAGTTTCTCGACCGCCTCAATGGTCTTCAAAGAGCGCCTCTTTTTGGCAGGGAGATCTGCACCCCAAAAAATGATAATATACGGGTGTCCCTTCATCTGGGCCAATGAGAGGGTCTTATGGCCGTCGATGCTTTTGAAGACTATCGTGGGCAAAGGCCCTCCGGGGGCAATAGCCCGAAATGGAAAGGCATAGGAGCGGACACAGTCACCCCATAAAAAAAATAGAATCAATATTACAAGACACTTACCGATTGTCTTGTTGTTAATGACCACTTGGACCCTCCATGTTCCACTCGTCGCCAAATGCGCCTTTAGGGAACATCCCTTTTGCCCGGTGGGCAGCTTTTATTCATATAGGTGGCAATACTCGTTTTGAGCTGGGGCAGAATCCTTCAAAATCTGCCAGTTTACAAGGGACCCCGACGGGAATAAACAGAAAAATGCCTTCACCTGGACAGGGCCGTGGATGCATGTCCATAGGACATGTCACCAAGCACACAGCCATATGTAGTTTATTATGTCAACTTCATCAGCTCAATGGAAAATAATAAATTAAGCAAGCGCTTAAAAAAATTAAACGCCAAGGTTAATAAAAAATTTTATATTTCAATAAATTAACAAATACTATAACTTCAATTTCAAAAAAAGTGTTTATAGGTAACTTGACACCTGCTTTTTTCTAAAAGTACTATTTATTGTGGTAAGGTACCCTCCATCGGGGCCGTATCTTCGTGCCCGGATGACCTATACAGCGGCCGGGCAGACGTGAAGGTTTTTAAGATTTTTAGAGATACCCACAGTATTCCTGTCATCCTGGCTTCATATACTATTGGAGTTGTCTATGTCCATGCAAAAACACGGAGCCCAATCGACTGTAACGGTTTTTATCGTGGATGACCACCAGCTTTTCAGACAGGGTTTGAAGTTGATGTTATCCAGCGATCCGGAATTCAAGGTGGTCGGGGATACGGGTGACGGCAGGGACGGTATCAGGCAGATCGAAAAATCAAAACCGGACGTGGCCATACTGGACATATCAATGCCCGGCTTGGGTGGTCTGGAGTTGGCCCCACGTATCAAGGAGGTAGCCCCAAGGACGTCTATTATAATGGTAAGCATGTATGACAATCCCAACTATGTCTATCAGGCCTTCAAGGTAGGGTGTAAAGGCTATGTATTGAAATCTGACTCAACCGAAGAGCTAAAAAGGGCGATAAGAATGGCAGCCAGGGATGAGACCTTTCTCAGCCCTGGGATAAGCTCGGACTTCATCAACCACCTAATCGACAAGGTGAATGCCAGCAGCGGCATGGATGCACTGCTAACCCGCAGGGAATACGAAGTATGCCGACTGATGCTCCAGGGAAGAAGCACCCAACAGCTCGCAGAAGACCTATGTATCAGCCCCAAGACCGTCCGGGTACACCTGGCCAACATAATGAAAAAGCTTTCCTGCCAATCCAGAACGGAATTGATAATACGCTTGCAGGAGATGGAAAAATTCTAGCCTGCTTGCATCCATTGGCAATCCAGACCTCTCAAGCGATGTCAGGGACCTCGATCAAGGTCTATAACATATATGGGCACATGACAAACGGAGGCGGTAATATCCCGGGCAGGGGCCTACCCAAAGGAGGGATTCCTGTTTGAGCCTCCGCAAGAAGATCTTTCTCATCCTGGTGCTAGCACTTACGGCCACCTTTGTCATCCTTTCCGTACTATCCAGGATACTGCTTGGGCACAGCTACAAGACGCTTGAATCCCGACAGGTTACAGACAACGTCAAACTTCTAAAAAGTGGCCTTGAGAAACAAGAGGAACAGATACGAACACTCACGGCCGCATGGGCAAGGTGGCAGGGGACCGAACTGTTTGCAAAAAAACCCAGCGGTACGTTCCCAATAGAGAAACTGGCGAAGGCCTTCTACAACTTCAGACTAAATTTTATAGGGATCTTCGGCCAGGATGGACACCCCCTATATCTCAGGATCAACGATCCTGGCTCCGGCCATGGATTTACCTACCCGCCCAAAGAGTTGACAGATTTCTTCTCAGAACTCTCTGCTCTTATAAGAAAAGACAAAACTGAAACCAGCCGATACGGTATCGTACTCTCATCCATCTGCCCCATCATCATTGCTCTTCAGCCAATTCAGGAAGGCCACTCAAGCTACAAGGCCGCCCGGACCCTGGTGTTTGGCCGCTGCATAGGGATCGATGATCTGAGGGAATTGGCCAGCACCTTTCATATGACAATCTCACTGGCCAACCTGCAACACGCATCCCCACGGGATCTGGGCCTGGCCAGAAAGTCCCAAACCATTCCCGGTTCCATACTGGTACGTCCGCTAAACCGTGATACTGTAGAAGGCGTTACGATCATAAGGGATATATCCGGCCAGCCGGCCCTCCTATTAAGGGTGATGCAGCCACGCACTATATACAAAAACGGCCTGGACACTACCTACACCTTCCAGTTGATAGTCATGGTGATAGGGCTCTGTCTTGGTATTATCATCATCTGGCTGATAGAAAGCCAGATATTGATCCACATTCAGCGCCTGACCACGGCCGTCACCCGTATCGAAAAGGATCATGACCTTGACGTAAGGGTCCCCGAAGAAGGCCCGTCCGAGCTCAGGAGCCTTTCTGCGGCCTTCAACACCATGATAGATTCCCTCTCCCATTACCAGAACGAGCTCCTGTCTGTTCAAAGGCACCTGGAAAAGAAGGTTAAGCAGCGTAGCCGCGAGCTTGAGATTGCATATATCCAGTTGCTTCATGCAGAGAAGCTAGGTTGCCTGGGCAGGATGTCCGCATCGGTCGCCCACGAGTTCGGGAACCCCTTATTTGGGATAAGAAACGTACTGGTCCACCTCAAGGGCCAGAAATGTCTGGATAAAACCAGCAGGGAGGCATTGGAGATGGGATTGAAGGAATGCGACCGCCTCAAGGCCCTCATGGACAGACTCAAGGATTTCTACAGCCCCTCTCCAGACACCGTTACAGAGGTGGATTTACATAAACTTCTCGATGAGGTGCTACTGTTATACAGAAAGGCACTCAAGCAACAAGGCATTGTAGTAAGGCGACAATACGCCCACGAGCTGTCAAAGGTCCCGGCAGTCCCGGACCAGATAAAACAGGTAATCCTAAACCTGATCAAAAATGCAAAGGAGGCCATGCCAAACTCGGGCGGAGTGATCACCATCGAGACCAGGCAGGGAAGGAATAACGTATATATGGTAGTCAAGGACACCGGACAAGGCATAAGTCCAGAATATATGAACAAGATATTCGAGCCATTCTTCAGTACGAAAGAGTGGGAAGGAACGGGACTGGGCCTATCGGTCAGCTACATGATCATCAAAAAACACGGGGGCAGCATAGAGGTTGATAGTAAAATGGGCAGGGGAACGACTTTTACCATCAAATTACCCCTCAACCGGACAGGATCCAGGCCTGTCTAACGGCCTGGACTGTCGTGATGATGTCGCGAAATCATGCTACCTTTTCGTGCTCGCAAGGCGTGGTTCGAAGGATGGACGCCATGTAACTAAGACCCCATATAAATCAACCCTGTGCCTCTATCTCTCCTATATATTCCAGCCTCACCTCTGCCTGTCCAAGGAGTTCTGCAGGCAATTTATCCATGATCTGTTTTGTGGGGACAGATGTGCCTATCAAAATACATGGTTTTCCATCAGGACCTTGTCCTATTCCTACCGATATCACCCCCTCTGTATCCATCAATCGGGCTTCAAACCGACGCCGAATGTCTTCAAGCCGTTCTAAATCCGCCATGTGCCTGTACTCCTTCCCCCACACAATATCCCGAAGCTCCATGCGGCCCTTGTGTTTTGAGGCCCCCAGGGCATGAAAATACAGCCCTAATGGAGGGCATTTGCAGGGCAAATTATGGCTTCAGATACCGTATAAAACAATTTTTCTTTTATTTGTAGTTATTAGTACTTGACATGCGTAGATATTCACCTAAATAGCGCCTTGAAATCCGATCAGATTTTGTTCGGCATCTAAGTCCGCAAGATGCCCGGATTTTCAGCAAATCTGCTGTCTGGCAGTGGGTTGAGGTACCAAACGCATCTGTGCCCCTTCTTGCACAGGCCTCGCCCCCACACAATCTTGCCAATAAAGGCACGCACGACCACAGCCCGGCATACGACATAGCCACATGGCCATGAAAAAATCACGGGCATGGAGGCGGCCATCAGATCACTTCCCCCATGCCCGCGCCCACCTGTCTAATTGATAATTGATGGTGAAATGAACCTCCGCGAAAACTTCCTGCCAGCGCATACCGGCCAGGCACTTTTCACAATTTTCAGCAAGGTCCCCATGATCGGTTGATTCCTTACATGCCGGCCCATCGAGATCTTGCACCCCTCATCAATAAACGTAACAACAGGGCACACACAGGTAGTTGGCATTACCCGTTGCGAAGTCATTTCTGGCATATGATCCGCTTCCCCTTGCGTAGGCATAGAGGCCTATAGTGCATCTTATGTAGGCCCAGTCCCCTCCACCCAGGAGATAGGAGGTATACATGTGCCTGTCCACGTCGAACCGTCTGTTGACATTGATATTGTCATCTCCAAGGTCCAGGATGGTTTCGCTGTTCCAACCCTTCCAATTATATTGGTGAACGTTTACCCACGTGGTAATTTTTACCCTGGCATATTTGGAGTTGTACCACTTGTCATTCGCCTTCACGATGTAATATCCACGGAGACGAAAGCAGGGTCGAATACTGTAGAAACGGCTCGTTGGAGGTCGAAACCAAAACCCGAAATCTATCCATGACTGGATCCTGCCCACACCGCTACCGGCGATACCGGAACCAGCTCCCTTGGCCCAATTGTAATAATCCTTGCATCCACCTCCCTTAAGATAGGTCTGGCTCGTGACAACGCTTGCCTCGGTCAGTTTGTCCTGGACATCATCATCCGAGAAGGCCCCTGCCCAGGAAGGCGTGATAAGACAGGCACCGGAAGGCAACAACCCGGTATCCACATGTAAATCCTGAAGCGTGCTGACGGTCTCCTCGGACTCAGCGGCCATCTGTGCCTCCACGGAGGCCAATTCCTCTTCCTCCCTGGCAGCGAGATCGAGGGCATGCAACTTGGAAATCTTGAGCCCGGCCGCTTCGATCGCCTCGATCTCTTCCTGCAGGCGGGCCTGGGCCATTTCTGCATCCAGCCGCTTCTGGGCAATACTTGCAGCCATCTCTTGGTTACGTTCCTCGATGATCATGGAGATCATCTGTTTGTGCAACTCATCGAATCCACAGACGTTTTTTAAACCCTTCATGTTAACCTCCTCCTTTTATTATCTGCGCCTCATCTCAAGCAGTTATTATGTCTACCTTCAAAGCCATCATCACGTTTAATATGTTGTTATGAATCGTGACCTTGTTTGAGCCGGCAAAAAGCAGGCCTGTAGCCATATGGTCCCCCTTGCTCATCAACAGGGAACCAGAGTCACCACCTCTTGACATGTTGTTAGTCATGATTTGATTGCGGAAATAGGCAGTCCCTGCCGTGTGGTAACCAACTCGAATCGTCGCATCCACCCCTATCACCTTGCCGGTAGTAACTTGAGTGGTACGACCGCTCTTCGTAACCTCCATACCCAGTTTGGCCTCTGTAATCCCCCGCGGAATCCCCAACACATTGATCGAGCCCAGGACCATGCGCATATCAACAGGCTTGGCAAGGGCCGCATCCACTAAGTTGTAGTCGCTTACACTGCCAAAATGAATCGGGACGAAACGGGAAAGGGTTGCCACCCTGTCCCTAGGGCTCGATCCTCCATCAACCCTTCCCGGCTGGATGATTGGATCACCAATCGCTGCTGCATTGGAGTTGGCAAGCACATGGTTATTACTCAGGAGATAGATATGCCCAGGATAACAGGCATCCCTCACCAGGCATCCAAAAGTTCCTGCCGTGATCCTGTAATGCCCTATGCTGTATCCTGGCCTTGCTGGCCTGACACGGCCGTTGAATGCAAGCGCCACGACCCTTCCGACCTCTCGTACATCGACCTTGACCTCTTCAGTAGTTTCAGGTACCTCAAGCGCACTCGGTACAAGTTGATCTTTTGAAAGCTGCTCCTTTGGAACCTTTTCCTCTACATAGACGCTTACACAGACCTCTTTGGTCTCCTTTCCCTTTACTTCCTTGTAACCAAGCCCCACTCCCACTACGTTGGGGAGTGTCAGGATCTCTTTTTCCCTGGCATCCTTACTTGCCTGTAGCTTTAAGGAAACCGCCTCATCCTTTATTATGCTCATTTCTTTTCCTCCTCCTTTTTTGCCAGATACGATACCCGTTCATGGTCTTCCATGGCTTGAAATCCCGCAGGACACGTGGACCACACTGCCTGCAAGCCCGTCATCCCAACACCTTCATACGGCCCCCTGCCTTGGCACCACATCCCAAGGCCTGGGAAACAAGGCATCAAGCACAGGATGTATCTCTGGATAAATTATGCACTCGGATCAAGGGTACATTTGCTGTATCTTGTTGCCTTGTGACAACTTTCATTTAAGCCAATACCGTGCCCGCAGGGGGAAACCGACAAAAAATTTAAAATCTTCTTGACAACTATTTGTAATTATTAATCTTTCTAAAAAAACGAAAACAAGATGGCCGTTATCAGACAGCATGGCCTGCCCCAAAAAGTGTAAACTTAATAGACATTTCCCCAGTCTGGTGTAAAGTTAGTAGATAGTTTCGGCCCCCCGACAAAACTTCCCTGGGCCTCCTTTACTCGGCTACCTGACAAAGAGAAGCCGGAATTTCACCTTGGACACGGATAGACATGCAGGATATGGAGAGGCCAAGGGCATGCATACAAACAGACGGGGGCACGTTGCCCCTGGAACAGATGCAGTATCCAGGGTGCTAACCGGTCGCGCATCAAGGGTTAAGGAGAAGTGGATTAATACACATGAGGAAATTGTCCTGAGCAGGGAGGACCTTTCCCTATTTTATGATGTATCCACCTCTATCCATGCCATAAGGGACCTGGACGAGATGCTCAAGGCCATCCTCGGCAAAATAAAACAGGTCTTCTCCATAGAAGGGGCATCGATAGTCTTGCACGATCCAGTCAACCGGGAATTCTATTTCATACGTACCGTTGAAGCAGACAAGGATAGAGACCCTCTCCGGATGGGGACCATGAGATTTCCTGACCACCTAGGGGTTGCTGGTTGGGTTCTCCGTGAAGGCCGACCCGTAATCATACAGGATGTGTCCAGGGACCCAAGATTCTTTGGAGGAATGGATGCACAGGAAGACTTCGTTACAAAATCCATGATCTGTGTCCCCCTAAAGACCCGTAGAGGATTCCTAGGGGTCTTGTATGCACTCAACAAGATTAAAGGCGAATTTACCCCTAGGGACGCACGGATACTGGAGGTGCTCTCTGGCCCTATCGCGGTCTCAATAGAAAACGCACGCCTCTACGGGGAACTCAAGCACCACGTGCTTTCACTGGAGCAACAAAACCGACAACTCACCTCCGTAGCGCAGACCAGGTTCAACATGCATGGCATCATCGGATCTAGCCCTGCCATGCATCGACTCTTCACCCTGATGGAAAAGGTGATAGATACGACCACCACGGTCCTGATCCAGGGAGAGACCGGCACGGGAAAGGAGCTGATCGCAAAGGTCATCCATTACAGTGGTCCATTGAAAGACAGGCCTTTTGTAGCGGAAAATTGTGCAGCCCTGACCGAGACCATCCTTGAAAGCGAGCTTTTTGGCCATGTACGCGGGGCATTCACCGGGGCGATCTCTTACAAGAAGGGACTCTTTGAAATAGCTGACGGTGGAACCATCCTTCTCGACGAGATAGGTGAAATGCCCCCCAAGATGCAGGTAAAGTTATTAAGGGTATTACAAGAAGGCCAATTCCGCCCGGTGGGAGGCAGCAGATATCGAAAGGTTAATGTCAGGCTGATAGCATGTACCAACCGGGATCTGGAAAAGGAGGTTGAAAAGGGGAATTTCAGGGCCGATCTGTTGTACAGGATAAATGTATTCCCCATTATAACGCCGCCACTGAGGAAAAGAAGACAGGATATACCGTTACTGACCAATCACTTCCTGAAAAAGACCTCGGACAGACTCGGCTGGCCACTACCCACCTTGTCGCCCGCGGCCATGGACCTACTTGTGGCCTTTGACTGGCCGGGAAACGTTCGTCAGCTCGAGAACGAAATAGAGAGGGCCATGACCATAGCTGGACGCGGAAACGAGATTCTGGAAGAGCACCTGTCATCCAACCTCAGAAAGAAATCGAGCTATGGGCATGCGCTCAACCTTCCTGGGGGCACATTGAAGAAGGTAGTGCAACAGGTGGAACGACAGATGATTCGCGATGCACTGAAAGATTGCAAGGGCAATCGCTCCAAGGCAGCGCGCCTGTTGGGCTTGACCCGCCAGGGTCTCCTGAACAAGATAGCCCGTTACGGCCTTGTCTGAGTATGCAAAGAGGCTAGAGGACAACATCTGTGAGGCGCAACTGTTCTGAAATCTCTACAGCCACGGTTGTCGCCCTGTTAGCGGGGATAATTGCCACGATCTTTGCCTTCACCGATACAGGCATTGAACTCGAAGAAGACATTGGCCTTGCAACCTGGTTCAGGTTACGGGGTCCCAGGACACCACCTGGGGATGTGGTGATCGTCAACCTGGACAGGGCATCGGCCTCACGTCTCCATCTTCCGGACAGGCCTGACAAATGGCCCCGTTCTATCTATGCAAGGCTGGTTGAATCCCTCTCCAGGTCTGGGGCATCTGTAGTGGTATTCGACATGATATTCATGGAACCGAGGGTCGGTGACAAGGCGTTCGCCCGTGCAATCGAACAGGCGGGCAATGTAATTCTTTTTGAGTACCTGCAAGGCAGGAGGATTACGGTAAGGGATCGTCCTGGTCCCAAGGGGGTAAATCTTTCTATCGAGCGTATCGTGCAACCGCTTCCCAGGCTGGCACGTTCTGCCTTTGCCCTGGCCCCGTTTCCACTGCCCAAGGTACCCGTGCGCCTCAACCGTTTCTGGACCTTCAAAACCGGCGCGGGAGACCTGCCCACCCTTCCTGTCACGGCCTTACAGTTGTTTGCACTGTCGGCCTACGACGATCTGGTACGGCTACTGACAGCGATCGAACCAGGATCCGCTGCAAATCTTCCCTCCAACCGTAATGAGATAATCCGGGGGAAACGATTGGTAGAAACAATCTGCGACCAGCGCGAACTTTTCACACGGCACCCAGGCATCATCAACAGACTCCTAAGAAGGCTCGAGGATCCAGCATGGGGTATCCCGCAAAGGGAAAAACCGCTCTTGAAGGCGCTCATCAACTCCTGTCGGCCTGAAGACAGCCGTTACCTGAATCTGTACGGGCCACCTGGCACCATCACCACCATATCTTGTTATCGCCTGCTGGATCAGGATACACGGGGCGACATCCCCCGTCTAGAAGGCAAAACGGTATTCATAGGAGTGGCACGGCATAACTGCACAAACCAAAAAGACGGATTCTATACGGTTTTTACACGGCCAGATGGATTGGACTTAAGCGGGGTTGAGATCGCAGCAACTGCCTTTGCCAACCTTCTGGAGGACATGCCGGTGCGCCCTTTGCCCTTACCGGTACAGGCATGTATCTTCATCATATGGGGTGCTGCGGCCGTACTCATCCCTGTCTATCTCCCACCGGTATTCTCTGCCTTGATACTCGCAGGCGCGGGACTTTCCTACCTAGCCCTTGGCGGATACCAGTTCGGCCTTACCGGGACATGGTATCCCCTGGTCATTCCGCTTCTGGTTCAACTTCCTCTCACCTATCTGGGAATCATGGCGTGGCGTTACCACCGCCTGTCAAGGCAAAGGGAAAATATCACCAAGGCCTTCGGTTATTACCTTCCCACGGACATGATCGATTATCTCGCCAGGGATCTTTCACGTCTGAAATCCACTCCAAGAAGCATATACGGGATCTGCCTCATCACGGATGCCGAAAACTACACATCCATATCCGAAAGAATCGAACCCGAGAAATTGAACCTCCTGATGAACCGGTATTACGAGCTGATATTCAGGCCGGTAAGGGATCATGGTGGCCATGTATCCGATGTCACCGGGGACTCCATGCTGGCCATTTGGACGGATACAGGCCCGGCTCCTGGTCCCCGATCATCGGCCTGCAAAGCAGCCCTGGCAATTTCTATGGCCGTACAACGGTTTAATCAGGCCCATCCGGATTCACCACTTCCCACCAGGATCGGCCTTCATTCAGGACGCCTGGCATTGGGGAACCTCGGGGCACTGGACCACTACGAGTACACGCCAATTGGCGATATAGTAAACACCGCATCCAGGATTGAGCAATTGAACAAACACCTCGGCACCAGGCTGCTCGCATCCGGGGAAATAGTCCATGGAATCGACGACTTGCTGGTCAGGAGGCTTGGGGAATTCCTTTTAGTTGGTAAATCCCTGCCAATTGTGATATATGAAATTATTAGCTTCTTGGGAAAAGCTTCACCGGCACAAAGAAGGCTTTGCATCACCTTCTCACAGGCGCTCGATGCCTTCAGAAAACGGCAATGGGGTGTGGCCCAGAAAATGTTCGAGGGGTGTATACACCTGATGGGAGAGGATGGCCCTTCGAGATTCTATCTGAAACTCTGTGAACGGTACCGGGAAAACGTGCCTGCCGATGGCTGGAATGGGTTGATTACCCTAAGGGAAAAGTGAGGGTAGAGGGGATGAGCGGTAAGGATGCCTTTCTGGCTGCGCTGACACTTCTGATAGTGGTCATGGTCTTCCCTGTTTCCGCTGCGGATGCAGGGGACAAAGCAACACAGGCATGGGTGGCGAGGATCGTATCCCTCCAGGGTACAGTTGAAGTGAAGGAACCGGGCAGTCCCGGCTGGAAACCGGCGTGTCTGAACTGCCTGATAAAACCAGGGACAGTGCTACGAACAGGGCCAGACAGCCGGGCAGCACTTATCCTGCCAAATGATGCAATCATACGCCTTGACCAGGAAACCTCGATTGTTTTCTCCATTATGGAAGAGGGACATACCTCGGTCCTTCAACTCCTTAAAGGGGCGGCCAACTTCTTCAGCCGGTTCACAAGGAGCCTCAGGATCAGTACACCCTTCGTAAATGCCGCTGTCGAAGGAACCGAGTTTGTTGTTAGGGTGACAGGGCACAGCACCATGATAACCGTTTTCAAGGGTCGGGTACAGGCTTCCAATCCCTCGGGCACCCTGGTACTGGGACAAGGCCAGAGCGCTGTCGCCAGAAGTGGACATGCCCCTGTCCTTCGGATGTTGGCAAGGCCCAGGGATGCGGTGCAGTGGGCACTTTACTATCCTCCAGTACTCGATTTTCAGGAACTGAGCCAGGCCAGCAAGCTTGGGGACTCCCTACTGCGGGCGCTTACGCTCTACCTTCATGGCAGGGTTTCTGACTCGCTTTCCCTGTTGAATCGGGTACCTGCCGATGAACGAGGTCTTCACTTCTTCGTGCTCAGGGCAGGTATCCTCCTCTGGGTAGGCCAAGTGCGTGAGGCCGATGCAGACCTTGACAAGGCCCTTGGCATCGATCCCTATTGTGCCGATGCGCTCGCCCTCAGGTCAGTGATAGCAGTGACACGCAATGATCGACAATCCGCCTTGAAGCTGGCCAGGCAGGCAATTGCAGCGAAGCCAGATTCCCCATCGGCGCACATCGCCTTGTCCTATGCCCTCCAGGCCGAATTCAAGCTCTACAAGGCACTCGATACACTCAAGACAGCGGTAAGAATCGCCCCCGGTAGCGCCCTTGTCTGGGCAAGGCTGTCAGAGCTTTGGCTTTCCACAGGCAACCTTGGCAGGTGCCTTGAGGCTGCCGAAAAGGCCGCCAGCCTGAATCCAGGGCTTGCCAGGACACAGACCGTTCTCGGATTTGCCCACATGGTCCAGCTCGATATCGAAGCGGCGAAGCAGGCATTCAGGCAGGCCATAAAACTTGACCAGGCAGACCCCATGCCCCGTTTGGGCCTGGGACTTACACTTATCAGGCAGGGGAATATACAGCAGGGCAGGCAACAGATAGAAATAGCCGTTGCATTGGACCCGGAAAATGCCATGATCAGGAGCTACCTGGGCAAGGCATATTACACAGAACGTCGCACCGAAAAGGCCCTCGAACAACTGACCATGGCCGAAAGGCTTGATCCCAAGGACCCAACCCCCTGGTTCTACCAGGCCATATTGAAACAAAGCATAAACCAGCCAGTAGAGGCATTGCACGACCTGCAAAGGTCCATGGCGCTCAATGACAACAGGGCGGTTTACCGCTCCAGGCTGCTACTCGATCAGGACCTCGGCGCAAGGAGTGCAAGCCTTGCCAGGATATACAACGATCTTGGCTTCGAACAACTGGCCCTGTCAGAGGCATGGAAATCCCTCGAATTCTCCCCTGGAAGCTATCCTGCCCACCGTTTTCTCGCCGACTCCTATTCTGCACTGCCCAGGCACGATATCGCCCGTGTAAGCGAACTCCTGCAATCACAGTTACTGCAACCAGTCAATATAATCCCGATTCAACCGCAACTGGCAGAGAGCAAACATTATATATTCGTAGACACCGGGCCATCAGAACCATCCTTCAACGAATACAGCCCGCTTTTTCTCTCAAACCGCCTTGCCCTCCAGGCCAATGGACTGATCGGCGGCCGCGGTACCCTTGGGAATGAACTGGTGAACTCTGGCCTCATGGGCCGATTCTCCTACAGTGTGGGGCAGTTCCACTACGAAGGTAATGGTTTCCGCCACAATGGCAACCAACATCATGACATCTACGATGCCTTTGTACAAACAAGCCTGTCGGCCTTCACTAGCATCCAGATAGAATGCCGCCGCACCCTTATCAAGAAAGGGGACCTGTTCCTCAGATTCCGGCCGGATGATTACCTGCCCGACCTGAGGAGCAGGGACCGCAAAGACTCTATTCGCCTGGGGCTGCGCCATAACCTCAGCCCTGGCTCCTTGATACTCACATCCTTTATCTATGGTGACTGGCACTGGGAAAAGGATGTCTTTGCTGGTTTTACCGGGGAAGGAAAGGAAAAGGGTCTGCTGGCAGAGTTGCAGCATCAATACCGGCTGCCTTTCTGCAACCTGATCAGCGGCGCAGGCTGGTTCAGTGCCCACCCACGGGAAACCGTCGTCTTCGGGCCTTATCCGCCCCAAAGGGACAGGGACAGCATCTCACAACTGAATATATATATGTATCCCCGATTTAACGTGGCAAACAACCTTGACTTGACCCTCGGTTTAAGTGCCGATTTCTACCGTGGCACCATTGAGGAACGTAAACAGTTGAACCCAAAGCTGGGCATCATGTGGACACCGGCCACGGGAACGACCATCCGGGCCGCTGCCTTTCGGGTTTTGAAACGCATGCTTGTCACAGATCAAACCATAGAGCCCACCCAGCTCGCAGGATTCAACCAGTTTTTTGATGATGAGGGTGGAACAGACTCGTGGCGTTATGGTATCGGCATCGACCAACGGATTTGCAGCGCCCTCTACGGAGGCGCCGAGTTTTCCTGGAGAAGGCTAAGGGTTCCCTATGTGAA
>JAJRZR010000074.1 GCA_024275145.1 Deltaproteobacteria bacterium
ACCGAATCTGCTGCCTTATCAGGGAGTTGAAATACCTAAGTATGTCTGCGTCCCTGATATCTTGCATCTCCGGCAAACTTTCGGGCTGCATAATCTGGGTTAATGGTACTTCTCCCGGCCGGGACGTATGTACAGACCAACACGAAGACGCCGGATATGCAAGTGGACCCGGGGGGATCAATCCTCAATCCGTAAGCCTTAGATAACGACGCTTCCCCACCTTCAAGACCTGCGGCAGAGTTCGTATCTCTACTTCTTCGGCTGCGAGCTTACGGCCATCGAGGCTCACCGCACCCTGCTTAATAAGGCGTCTTGCCTCCGAGGCACTCTTGACAAGACCCGCATCCTTGAGAATACGCGGAAGGTAAATCTTTTCACCTTGCCCCCCTATGGAGAGCTTCAGCTCTGGTATGCCCTCGGGCACCTCACCCCGGCCGAATTGGGACTCAAACGCCTCACGGGCCTGGAGTGCGGCCTCCTGGCCATGAAACCTTCCAACCAGTTCCATCGCCAGCCTGGACTTGATCTCCTTTGGGTGCAACGAACCACCTTCCATCGCCTTCTTGAGCCCGACGACCTCGTCCATGTCCAGGCTACTCAGCAACTCATAATACCTGAACATCAATTCATCGGATATGGACATAAGCTTGCCGAACATGGCCTTAGGGTCCTCGGTTATCCCCACATAGTTGCCCAGAGACTTGCTCATCTTCTGAACACCGTCAAGGCCTTCCAGTAAGGGCATGGTAATCACCACCTGTGGAACCTGACCATATTCCTTTTGCAGGTGCCTGCCCACAAGCAGGTTGAACTTCTGATCGGTTCCACCAAGTTCAATATCGGCACCCAGGGCAACCGAATCATAACCCTGGATCAACGGATACATGAATTCATGGATACCAATGGGTTGCTGGGCCTGAAACCGTTTCTTGAAATCGTCTCTTTCCAGCATCCTGGCCACTGTATACTTGGCAGCAAGCCTGATCATGTCTATGGATTTCATCTCCTGCATCCACACACTGTTGAATGCCACCTCCGTCTTTTCAGGGTCGAGTATCTTGAATATCTGTTCCTTGTATGTGGCAGCGTTTGCCTGGACCTGCTCAGGGGTCAAGGCCGGCCTCGTTTCGGATTTTCCAGTTGGGTCGCCGATAAGGCCGGTAAAATCACCGATGAGGAATATCACCTTATGCCCCAGTTCCTGGAAATGTTTCATTTTCTGAATCAAAACGGTATGGCCGAGATGGAGGTCCGGCGCCGTGGGATCGAATCCGGCCTTAACCTTAAGGGGAATACCGCTCTCTGCTGACTTCCTAAGCCTTTCCTCAAGCTCCTGCTCGTTTATTATCTCCACTGCCCCCCTCTTTATAAGATTCAGGGCCTTCGACAGATCTTTTTCCATATTCAACGTCCACTTCAAACAGATTTAACTCTCAGATATTATAGCTTTTCCAGTCTTCAATACTGGCCGGGGCTGTTATTTTGCGTAATCTATCGCCCTGGTTTCCCTTATTACGGTAACCTTAATCTGGCCAGGATAGGTCAGTTGGCTCTCGATCTTTTTTGTTATGTCACGGCACAGCATGGAGGCCTCTGCATCGGACACCTTTTCACTGTTTACAACGATGCGTATCTCACGGCCAGCCTGAATGGCATATGATTTTTGCACCCCTGAAAATGATGTAGCTATCTTTTCAAGGTCTTCCAACCGCTTTACATAAGTCTCAAGCATCTCACGACGAGCACCAGGCCTTGCTCCTGACAGGGCATCAGCGGCTTGGACCAGGACTGCAAGCACGGTCTCCGGCTTCACATCCTCGTGATGGGCCTCTATAGCATGAACCACGTCCTTTGATTCACCATACTTCTTGGCAAGATCGGCCCCTATCACCGCATGGGAGCCTTCTACCTCGTGGTCAACCGCCTTACCAATATCGTGTAACAGGCCAGCCCTCTTGGCCTTTTTTACATTTATACCCAACTCAGACGCCATGATCCCGCACAAGAATGCCACTTCAATGGAGTGCTGAAGTACATTCTGGGCATAACTGGTACGGAAACGCAGCCTACCAAGAAATTTTATCAGTTCAGGGTGTATACCGTACACGCCCACATCGAACGTGGCCTGTTCTCCGGTTTCCCTGATAGTGGTTTCGATCTCCTTTTCGACCTTCCTGACCACCTCTTCTATCCGGGCAGGATGGATCCTGCCATCTATAACAAGCCTTTCCAGGACTATCCTGGCGACCTCCCTCCTGACAGGGTTAAAGCCTGAAAGAAGCACGGCCTCCGGAGTATCATCAATGATCAAATCGATCCCCGTTGCCGCCTCAATCGCCCTAATGTTTCTGCCTTCCCGTCCTATAATTCTCCCCTTCATCTCATCATTTGGAAGAGGCACGACCGAAACGGTGCGTTCTGCCACATATTCGCCGGCATACCTAGCAATTGCAAGGGATATGATCTCTTTTGCCTTTTTATCTGCGGCCTCCTTGGTCTCACTCTCCACCTTTCTCAAGAGCTTCCCGGCGTCCTGACGTATCTCCTCTTCAAACGATTTCAGAAGATATTGCCTGGCCTCCTGGGCGGACATCCCGGAAATCCTTTCCAGTAGTTGCTTCTGCTCCTGGACCAGCGCCCCGACCTCTGCTTCCTTATGCTTGAGTTCCTGCTCAATTCGCTGGAGGCCCTTTTCCTTTTCGAGAATTTCGATCTCCTTGCTGTCGATCAATTCCTTCTTACGATCTAACTGCTGTTCCCTTTGGAGCAACCTCTTTTCTTGACTGTGGAGCTCACCCTTACGTTCAGCGAATTCGGCTTCAGCGTCACGCTTAAGACGCAACGCCTCCTCCTGGGCACTGACGTTGGCCTCCTTGAGAATGCGTCTAGCCTCGGCCTCGGCATCCTCTTTAATCTTCCTGGCATGTTCCAAGGTAGCCCGGGAATCCCTGGTACGGGCCCTGCGGACTAACCATAGGCCTACTGCGACCCCTACAGCCAAGCCAATTGCGAGAAAAACAAGATATAATAGATCCATGATGTGTGGCACCTTTCAGAATACCAACGGCCACACCCCATCTATAGAAACCGGCGTTGAAGAACGCCGCTACGGACAATAGGAGAGGAGCTGAAACGACTTGATTGGCAAAAAAGATTTATATTGTTACATCCTTTCCTTTTTCCAGTCTTCTCAACTACCATGCCTGGCAGCCTGGTACTTAAAAAGTTAATATTGCCTTAGCGGTAATTTAGACCTTGATGAGGAAACTCTGGCTTATATGATAACCAAAATAACTTCGACGCCCCGCGTCAATATTAAACTCCCCTATGACTCAAAATCCGTTAATTATATTCAAACCCAGACGGGGTTATAGCCTCAAACCCCCACTTGTGCCGTGTCGGCTAGGTTTATTGAACCTGAGAAACTCAGGTGGGTGTCTCTCCCGCTTCAGGCTGGAAAAAGCTGTTCTCTTTTTCCCACCCTACACAGATTTAAGACTCCCTTGTACGGGGTGTTGGCTCAACAAACTACCAGCCGATCACCAACACAGCAGGGGAAATTAATTTACGCCTTCTTTGAATTGCACTTTACCATACTTATTATTTTTCTTCCAATACCGATTCGATCTTACCCAGGAGCCGACGGGTCTTCTTTTCCATTTCTTTGCTTAGACACCCCAGCCTGTTACGGGCCATGATGTAATCCTTGCCCATATTCAATACGGCAAGGACCAATATCTTATGAGGGGGTAATTTACTGTATTCCCTTTCAAATTCCCTGATCTTACCCTCCACATAGGATACTACCTCTTCGACATCCACATCGGGATCATTTGCCTTAAGGTCATAGGTTTGGCCCAAAAAGGTGAATTGAATTCTGTCTGGCATCAATCTATCGACAAACGCCCCTCAGGCGGCGGGGCTTGCTCATTAAACGCCGTTTCGACACCTCCGGTCCCGTCATCTATATCGCCGATCTTGGATAGAAGGCCGTTGATGCGGCTACGGATTGCATCACGGTCATCCTCGTATTTTGCTACCTGGTTGCGGAGTGCCTCAATAGACTCTTCGTGTTCTCTCAGTCGTGCCTTGAGTTCCTCTTTTTCGGACTTAAGTGCCGCGCAATATGACAACAATCTGTCTATTTTTTCTTCAAGAAGATTAATCTCCTGGTTTTCCATAAACTACCTCCTTGAAAATATTAAAACCCTATTCCATATCCGCCGTCAAGCACCATGTCTCCTAGCATACATCATACTATGGATCCCCATAAAATAGGCCCGGATATCCGCACCCTTGGTATGCCTACGAGATCAAGACGGTAGGGGTCCCATTGTGTGTGATCCCTGGCTTTACGAAAAAATATATTTTAGCGCCTTCTCCAGACTACAGCAGATTTTTAAAATATAGCTGCGGCGCGAATCCAACTGCACAGCGTTTGTAGGGATCACTTCCATAGGAGGTGGAGCGCCGAAATCGGGGCCCCCTGTCCTATCCAACTTACTATATGAGACCTTTGTCTTTCTTCAAAATGGAATAGGGAGGGATAGTAACCCCAGCCTCAACGGTTACATCTTCCAGATAGGAGAAGGCCCCTATGACAGCTCCCTTTTTTACAACTGTATCACCCTTCAAGACCGAATGAGGGCCTATGACAACATCCCGTTCCAGTTTTACCTTGGGTTCGAGATATATGGATTCAGCGAGTTCAAACGTCACGCCCTCGGACATCCACCTGTTCAGCAACCTGTTCAGCAATATCCTCTCTGCCCTGGCGAGATCCATTCGCGAATTTATACCCAGCGCCTCCTCCTCGGAAGCAGAGCAGACAGCCTTTACATTTTTTCCTTTTTTGACAGCTAGTTCAACAATATCTGTCAAATAATATTCCCCTTGCGCGTTGTCGCACCCAATCTCACCAAGCGCATCAAACAAAAACTGACTGTTGCATAGATAGCTTCCAGTATTTATCTCACTTATACCACGCTGTTCATCCGTCGCATCGCGCTCTTCAATTATTGCCTGCACCGAGCCAGGATCGTCTCTACGTCTGACAATGCGGCCATAACCAGTAGGATCTGAAAAATTTGCCGATAGAATCGAAATAATGGCGCCGGATGACCGATGGGCTGCAAGAAATCCGGAAAGTGTCCCGGGTTTCAATAGCGGGGTATCGCCGCAGAGTATCAACACATCTCCATCAAATTGTTCCAACTCGTGCCTTGCAGCCAGCACTGCATGGGCGGTCCCCTTTTGGATATCCTGAACGGCCACCTTGCTTCCGCTTTCCCTGGCAAAATATCCAACGACATCGGCGCCATGACCGACCACAACGATGACATCTTTGATGCCAGTGGAATCAAGAAGGGTGAGCACGTGACCAAGTATAGGAATCCCCAAGAGCTCGTGCATGACCTTGGGAAATTTGGACTTCATCCTGGTTCCCTTGCCAGCGGCCAGAACAAGCCCTGCAACATTCGTGGTGGTTCCATCAAAGCACATCACTAAACCTTGTTGACCCGCATGGCTGCACCTTTCCAGCTGGACACGAGGCATACGGGTTCGATGAAGGGGAAAAACTTGCGACAGATATTTTAACGTGAAAACTCATCTGCCCTGGGCCGTATTTTCATCCCGGAGTGCGACTATCGAGGATACGGGCTACTTGAACCAAATTAGGCACTTCAAATGCTGAATAAATAGGATTGCGTTAAAAGTTAAAATTATAAGATGCTATAAGCAAATCGGCATCCTCTTCGGTTCAGCCAAAAGGATCAACTTCTCAACGAAATCATCCAACATTTGAAGCCGCAAGGGGGTTTGCAATTTTGCCGAAGATGCAAGACGGAGGACACGCAGACGTACTTGTGTATTTCAAGTACCGACAACGCAGCAAATTCGGTAAAATTGCAAGCTGCGTAACCCGGGTTGAAGCCTTGTGCAAAAAAAAGGGGGACAAGCTAGCTCGCCCCCCGATTGAAATCCCTCACAACCCGTCTTTTTACGATTGTTTCTGTTGCGCTATCTTAAGCCGTACGAGTGCCCTGGTCATTGCGGCCTTGGCCCTGGCAAGATCTATCTCCTCCCTGCGTGTCTCGGCCTCTTGCAGCCTTCTTTCAGCCCTCTCCTTGGCCTTCAAAGCCCGGTCGATATCAATCTCCTCGGATTTCTCAGCCGCCTCGGCCAGTACGGTCATTCTATTGTTGGAAACCTCGCAAAAACCACCACTTACAGCGAGACGCACCACCTCTCCATCTTTTTCATAGTGCATCTCACCTATTTGTAGTGTCGCGAGAAGCGGAGCATGATTCGCCATCACGCCAAAAACCCCATCCGTACCAGGAGCGGTAGCGAGATCAACCTCATCGCTAACGACCTGTCTACTTGGAGTCACTACTTCCAGGATCAATTTGTTTGCCATGGTAATATCCTATTCAGCAACCATCACACCAGAAACAGACACATAGGCCCTTTTTTACCCCTTGGCCGCCTTTTCCACGGCCTCCTCAATGGTACCTACCATGTAAAAGGCCTGTTCTGGCAAGTCGTCATGTTTACCTTCCAGAATTTCCTTGAATCCCTTTACCGTATCCTCAACCTTGACATACTTGCCCGGGATACCTGTAAAGGTCTCGGCCACGTGGAACGGCTGCGACAGGAACCTTTGTGCCTTCCTGGCCCTCTGAACCACCAACTTATCCTCATCCGAAAGCTCATCCATACCAAGTATGGCTATGATGTCCTGCAAGTCCTTATACTTCTGAAGCGTCTGTTGAACCTGGCGTGCTACGAAGTAATGCTCCTCACCAAGTACGTTTGGATCAAGGATACGAGATGTCGAATCGAGCGGATCGACCGCAGGATAAATGCCAAGCTCGGCAATCTGACGGCTGAGAACCACTGTACCATCCAAGTGGGCAAACGTGGTAGCCGGTGCCGGGTCTGTCAAGTCGTCGGCCGGGACGTACACACATTCGACCGCTGTAATAGAGCCCTTGGTAGTAGAGGTGATGCGTTCCTGCAACGCGCCAAGGTCAGTAGCCAGGGTCGGCTGATAACCAACGGCGGATGGAATACGTCCAAGCAACGCGGAAACCTCTGAGCCTGCCTGGGTAAATCTGAATATGTTGTCTATAAAGAACAACACATCCTGGCCTTCCTCGTCGCGGAAATATTCAGCCGCAGTAAGTCCAGTCAACCCAATTCTTGCCCTTGCCCCCGGAGGCTCGGTCATCTGACCATAGACCAATGCCGCCTTGGGCAAGACCCCTGATTCCTTCATTTCGAGGTATAAGTCGTTGCCTTCCCTTGTCCTTTC
>JAJRZR010000075.1 GCA_024275145.1 Deltaproteobacteria bacterium
AAAGGAAAACCTGCCCGGGGTGCCGGTTGTAACCTATGTAAATTCTTCGGCGGAGGTCAAGGCGGAAAGCGATATATGTTGTACCTCGGCCAACGCGGTCCAGGTCGCCAAATGGACAAAGAGCCCTGAGGTATTGATGACACCTGACAGGAACCTGGCGATGTGGGTCCAGAGACATACCGATCAAAAGATCCATTTCTGGCCAGGCTACTGTCCCGTGCATAACAATCTTACTGTAAGGGCAGTGGAGCAGGCCAGGCAGGAACATCCTGGAGCGGTATTGATGGCCCATCCTGAATGCCCGCCAGAGGTTTTGGATATTGCCGATGTGGTTCGCAGCACCGGAGGTATGCTGGATTATGCCAAGAATTCTCCAGAAAAGCAGTTCATAGTGGCAACAGAGGTAGGTCTCCTGTATCCGCTCAAGAAGGCAAGCCCCGAAAAGGAATTCTATCCGGCATCCCCTGAAATGATCTGCCAGGACATGAAAAAGACCACGCTGGTAGAACTCCTCAAGGCGCTCGAGACAGAAAGTCCGGAGGTAAAAGTACCGGAGGGCATAAGGGTCAAGGCCTTGAGGGCGGTTGAGCGGATGATGGAGGTGCCAAGGGACTAAGTTCCCCCGTGCCCTTGCCATATCGGAGGATAGGCGGGCTATCCTTGAGATATGGCTCAATGGTCCTGATTTCCACCGGCTTGATACGGCAAGAGATGCCCGTGACCTCTTTGAATGCGTTTTACATCGCTCTTATCCAGTTGTGGAGTGAGGTAGGCTTCCGGAGAATATCTCTTCGTTGATGGCTATCCAAAGCTCCAGCCTGGTAAGGTAATCCTTGTCAGACAGGACCATCAGGAATGGAAGCCTCTTGCCACCTGCCCACATGGCAATGAGGTTACTCGTGTCCGCCGGGTCGATCAGAACGCCGCGGATTGCCAGGAGTCCGTCTGTGCGCCCCCTGACCGGGGCCATTCTCCATGTCGTGCGACCGCATTCACAAGGCTCTATGTTCAACCTGGTAAGGTCCCCTGTCCGGAATCTGATCAACGGGTTTGATCTGGTGGTAACGGTAGTGATGGCCAGTTCTCCCCAATGGCCGGGCCCGAGCTGCTGGCCGGAACAGGGATCTATAACCTCCGGGATTATATGATCCAGGGAAAGGTGAAGGCCGCACTTGCAGGGACATTCATAGGCCAGGCCAGGGCCGGTTGCCTCCGATACCCCGTATCCGGCCCTGGTCTCCATATCCAAGCCCAGCTCTATTTCCCTCCGGGTTTCTTCATCGAGGGTTTCACCCACCAGTATGAGCCTCTTTAGTGAAAGACTTGCCAGGGGCAGGCCATTCTGGACTAGATGCCTCATCAGGTATCTGGCGTAGGAAGGAGTGGTTATCAAGACACTTGTCTTGAAATCAACCAGGACCTGGAGCCTAGTCTTGGTTGATAAAGGGTCTGGGGGAATTACCAGTGCACCCAGTGCCTCGGCTCCCTCCTTGAGATCCTGTCCCGGTATCGCCATGCCCGGATCTAGGCAAATTTGAACAATATCTTCAGGTGTTACGCCACAGGTAACTAGGAACCTTCGGGTCAGCCACTTGCGATTGTTCAGGTCCTGAGCGGTATAACCCAAGACTATCGGATTGGTCGATGCCGATGTGCCGAGGGTATGGATCCTTACGATGTCCCTTAATGGCACCGCGAAGAAGCCATAGGGATAATTGGAGGCAAGGTCTGTTCTGGAGGTGAAAGGAAGGGCCTTGAGATCTTCCATGGATCTGATCTCTTCCGGCCTTATCCCGGCCTCGTCCAGCACCTTTTTGTAAAATGGCATCCGTTCATATACCCGGTTTACCGTACTTTGAAGCAGCTCCGTGTGCCATTGCCGCCAGGCATCTTCAGGCAAATATTCAACCTTGTCGTTTTCCATGGATATGTCCCCGCAGTTTCCCGTCTCCGATCAGTGCCTCTGAGAGATTTCCTTATAATCCTTTCCCAGATAGGCCCTTCTAACCTCGCTGTCTTCGCTTAGCTCCGATGACTTCCCCTGAAGTATTATCCTACCGGTTTCAAGCACGTAGCCCCTGTTGGATATCTTGAGCGCCTTTTTTGCATTTTGTTCTACGAGTAAAATGGTTATGCCTCGGTTATTGAGGGTCTTTATGGTATCCATAATGGTATCCACGAGCCTTGGTGCAAGACCCAGTGACGGTTCATCAAGAAGCAGCAGCCTGGGATTTGCCATGATAGCCCTGCCAATGGCCAGCATCTGTTGTTCACCGCCGCTCAGTGTTCCGGCCATTTGTTCCCGCTTCTCATGAAGCCTGGGGAAAAGGCGAAAGACCTCATTGAGGTCCCTGGCGATGTTTTCTTCCCTGTTCTTGCCATGCCTATGGAAGGCACCAAGCCTGAGGTTTTCAAGTACGCTAAGAGGGGCGAAGATTTGCCTTCCCTCTGGGGCTTGGCTTATGCCGAGTTGCACAACCCTTTCCGGCCGCATTCCACTAATCTCATTGCCATCGAAAACGATGCTTCCACTTGAAGGCTTAATCAGGCCGGATATTGTGAGAAGGAGGGTTGTCTTGCCTGCTCCGTTTGCACCTATGAGACATACGGTTTCGCCCTCATCCACATGGAGCGAGACGTTTCTGATAACGGAAATCGGGCCATATTTCGTATGTAGGTTCCTTATATTCAACATACCTGTCTTGTTCTTTCACTTAGTTCCTAATGGCCGCCATGCAAAATTAGCCAGACAACCTCCTGGAGATGAGGGTTTGGTGTGATGCTCTGTAGCTTACATCTCAGGTAAAAACCGTTGGCTATGATACTTCGGTATACCAACACATGTTAAGCCAGGATTATTCCACAGCTATGGGCATGTTTCCAGGTCTTTTGTCCCGAAATGGACATAAACAACGCATTTCCCATGCCATAAATGGGCTATCCTTGACAGTAGACGCTATTATCCTTAGGATGCCGCAATAAAATTTTAGGAGGCAAGGTGTTATGAAAAGATGTAGCTTGTATGTTTTGACAGGCCTTATTTTGACCTTTGCGATGTTTTTTTGCGTCCCTGCCTTTGGGGCCGACACCCTGAAGATTGGTTCCTTTCTGTCGGTCACCGGGCCGGCATCATTCCTTGGTGATCCCGAGCTAAAGACACTTCAAATGTATATCGATGAGATCAACTCCAAGGGTGGAATCGAGGGGAAGAGGATAGAATTTGTTCATTATGACACCAAGGGAAAGGCCCAGGAGGCGAAAAAATACGTAACCCGTCTCATAAAAAAGGACCGGGTGGATGTCATTATAGGTGGGACTACCTCTGGAAATACCCTTGCGGTGATCGATATCGTACAGAATGCCCATGTACCTCTCATCTCCTTGGCTGGATCGGTCAAGATCATAGAACCCGTAAAGAAATGGGTCTTCAAGACACCCCATACAGACCGTATGGCCGCGGCAAAGATATATGAGGACATGAAAAAGCGCGGGATCAGCAGGGTGGCATTGATAACTGGTAATGGTGGCTTCGACAAGTCAGGCAGGGCACAGTGCCTGGCCCTTGCCCCCAAGTATGGCATCACGATCGTGGCAGATGAACAATACGGCAATTCAGATACGGATATGACCACTCAGCTTACCAAGATCAGGGCCACTAACGCCCAGGCAATACTTAACTTCGGATTCGGTAAGGCCCCTGCAATAGTTACGAGGAACGTCCGCCAGCTAGGGATCAAGCTTCCTCTCTATCAGTCCCATGGGGTGGCTTCCAGAAAGTTCATAGAGCTTGCGGGAAAGGCGGCAGAGGGCGTAAGGCTTCCGGCCGCCGCCCTCCTGGTAGCCGACCTTCTGTCCGATTCCGATCCCCAGAAAAGGGTCCTGATAGATTACAAAACCAAATACGAGACCAAATATGGTCCGGTATCGACATTTGGCGGGCATGCATATGATGCCCTTTTCATTACCCTCGGTGCGGTTGAGCGTGCCCATTCTATCGACCGAGCGAAGATAAGGGACGAAATCGAGAAGACCCACGGTTTTATTGGTACGGGCGGCATTTTTAATATGACTCCCAAGGACCACCTGGGCCTGGGATTAGATGCCTTCAAGATGTTAGAGATCAGAAACGGCAGCTGGACCTTGGTCGACTAGCCTGCCCAGAGACATGGCCTTCCAAACCTGGATCATACAGACTGCAAGATTTCGGGTTTTTGCGGCAGGATTGCACATAACACCCGTAAGAGGTGACAAACAGGGGGCGTTCTCTCCCTTGTGGATGGGGGCATGGGGCCTTTTAGTGTAATAAAGGGGGAAACACCAGGTCTGATGTTCATCCCCGTATAACCTTTTACCGTGAGGGTACATCCCGCCCTTGGGCCGTGTTTTCATGTTCTGGTGGCGCGGCTTCAGGGTGTAGGGCCACATGAGGATTCAGAGGCTTGCAATGGTACATTACAGTGCTTGGCACCCTTTCTGTCGGTTGTGTCCAGGATGTTAGACCAGTTATTACAGTTTTTGATCAGTGGGATAACCGTAGGTTCTATCTATGCCTTGGTAGGGCTGGGATTCGCCATCATATATAATGCCTCGGATGTGGTAAATTTCGCCCAGGGTGAGTTTGTCATGATAGGAGCGATGAGTGCGGTCTTTCTCGTTGGAAAGGGTGTACCGTATCCCTTGGCTGTATTTTGTGCCGTAACGATCACCATCATGGTCGGGTTTGCACTGGAGAAATTCGCCATAGAACCTGCCAGGGATGCGTCGGTAGTTACGACGATCATCATCACTATAGGTGCCTCCATATTCTTGAGGGGGGCAGCCTTGCTGATATGGGGAAAGGATGTCTATGGCCTGCCACCGTTTACCGGTGACAGACCTATATCTGTTGGGCCTGCCACCATGCTTCCCCAGAATCTTTGGGTAATAGGTGGAACCTTGTTGTCTGTGATGGCGGTGAAATTTTTCTTCGACCGTACCCTTACGGGTAAGGCGATCCTCGCCTGTTCCTTCAACAAGAAGGCCGCCTATCTTGTGGGGATAAACGTAAGGAAGATGCTTCTTATCGCCTATGGGCTCTCTGCCGCCTTGGGGGCAATTGCAGGCATACTCATAGCCCCCATCACATATACATCCTACGACGCCGGTGTCATGTTAGGGCTTAAGGGTTTTTGCGCCGCCATCCTGGGCGGTATGGGAAGCTCGATGGGTGCGGTAGCCGGTGGGCTTCTGCTGGGCGTGCTTGAAACCATGGGGGCGGGCTTCATATCCTCCGGATACAAGGATGCGATTGCCTTTGTGGTAATCCTGCTTGTACTGTTCTTCAGACCCAGTGGTATCCTCGGAAAGCAGGAGGCGGATCGGGTATAGTCTATGCGTCTGGCCGGGTTCTATCTGTTTGCCCTGTTTACAGGGATACTACCTGTGCTCTTCCCGGACAGCTATTATGTAACCGTCGTAGGTGTGACCATATGCACCAATATAATCCTTGCGGTCAGCCTCAATCTTTTGATGGGATATGCAGGCCAAATATCCCTGGGCCATGCAGCCTTTTTTGGCCTGGGGGCCTATGCCTCCGCGATCTTGACTACAAGGTATAGTCTCGATCCATGGGTAGCCATGTCCATTGGCGCTGTTTTGGTAGGCATCTTTTCCCTTGTCCTGGCAAGGCCCATACTCAGGCTCAAGGGCCATTATCTCGCAATGGCCACCCTTGGCTTTGGGATCATTATACACATCCTTTTCGTACAGATGGACAGTTTGACCGGCGGGCCGGACGGTATGTCAGGCATTCCGGTCTTGAGGCTGTTTGGGATCCCGATCGACAGTGATTTGAAGTGGTACGTGGTTATGGCCTCTGCTATGCTCTTCAGTATCTGGCTTTCGCTCAATATAGCGGATTCACGTGCAGGTAGGGCACTTGCCGCCGTGCATGGTAGCGAGGCAGCGGCCCAGACCATGGGGGTGGATACGGCCAGGGTTAAATCACACGTGTTTGTCTTCTCCGCGGTCATGGCCGCCCTTGCAGGGAGCCTTTTTGCCCATCAGCAATCCTTTGTGAGCCCCGAGTCGTTCAGTTTTTTCTTTTCCATAGAGCTTGTAACAATGGTGGTCCTGGGTGGCCTGGCCTCTACTTTTGGTGCAGTGTTTGGGGCCATTGTCTTGAGCCTTCTGCCAGAGTTTCTCCTGGTTTTCGAGGACTTCGAGGTTATTATATATGGCACCATCCTCATGGCCATGATGATATTCCTTCCCCAAGGACTTTTTGTAACCCTGAGCCGGAAACTCCATTGTATGTTTGCCTCAAGACTTCAGGGGACAAAATAGATGGCCTGTGTTGAGGTGCAACATCTGGACAAATCCTTTGGTGGGGTAGCCGCTATCAGCGATCTCAGCTTTCAGGTCCAGGAGGATATTATATTCTCTGTGATCGGTCCGAACGGGGCTGGTAAGACCACGCTGTTCAATCTTCTCACCGGGCTCTACAGCCCTACGGGGGGGGTCATAAAGATCAATGGTAAAGGTATAACCGGCCTCAAACCCTATGAGATTGCGTCCATGGGGGTAGCCCGCACGTTTCAAAACCTTCAGGTGTTCATGAATATGACGGTTCTTGAGAACGTAATGGTAGGCTGTCATATGCGTTCAAGATCAGGACTGGTTGCAGGGGCGCTAAGGCTGCCTTCTGTTTTAAGAGAAGAAAAGCAGGTAAGGGAAATGGCCATGGAGGCCCTCGAGTTTTGTGATATGGCCGACCTTGCAGGACGTGACGCCGATTCGTTGGCATATGGATTGCTAAAAAAACTTGAGATTGCCAGGGCCCTGGCCGCTGCTCCCGGGCTTCTTCTCATGGATGAACCGGCTGCTGGGCTGAATGACACGGAAACCCTTATGTTGGGCCGGTTGATCGAACGTATAAGTGAAAGGGGCGTTACCGTCCTTCTTGTGGAACACAACATGGGATTGGTCATGGGCATATCACACGAGGTGCTGGTCCTGAACTATGGAAGGCTGCTTGCCCAAGGCAGCCCTGAGGAGGTTCAACGCAATCCAGAGGTCATAACGGCCTATCTTGGGGATGAAGGCCGGGAGATACCACATAGACGCCTGAGCGGGTGTAATCGTCCGGGATAAGTGCTTGACTGTGATCCCATGGCCGGTTTATCGTATTTTTACCGTTCTTTGGGGGTACGGTGTCAATGGTACGGGGGCACAGGGGAGTATAGAGGGATATGTTTTATACAGGATGATCTTGGGCATATCACGTTTAAAAGGAGATATCTTTGCAGGGACGAGGTGTTAAGAGGGCTGTGCGATATGGCGCTTCCTCCCACCAATCGAGATCCAGGTTAAAATTTTGGCTTGTCGTATGCGTGATGCTCGGCATGATGTTCTGGGACATCGCCGGGCCATATGGTATTTGGAAGCTCTACAGGCTGGAGGTGCAACGCCAGGAATTATACCAAAAAAATGTGGAGCTGGTAAAACTGAATACGAAACTCAGAAATAATCTCGCCCGGTTGGAACATGACAGGCAGTACCAGGAAGAGGTGGTGCGGAAGGAGCTTGGCTGGGTCAGGGATGGAGAGATACTTTATCAGTTCGTCGGGAAAGACAAGTAGAACGTGTTTAAGGTAAAGGATATACAGGAATTTAAGGACTACCTCTCCAGCGGGCGTTGGGAGGAGGACTTTGACTACCGGACAGCCGATGGCCAGGCCGAAATGCTGGATTTTATAGAGGCCTTGTTCGAGTTGTGCGAGCTGGCTGACAAGATACTTACCAGGAAGTTATACAAGAATATGATGGGAGATGAGTTCGATGAACATGGCCAGGAATCAGATGGTTAGATCATGATAAGAGTGCATACCCACCTCAAGTATGCCAGGTTTCATCTCCAGGAATGCGAGGCGGCATTGGAGGAAGAGAATTTTGAAGGCTGCCTTGTCCGTGCTTCGGATGTCCGGGTCAACCTGATCAAGGCCTTGGCCGAGGCCTTACCAGGGGTGAGGCAGGATCTTTTTTCAATGGATGAGAAGACCTTGGCCAGCACCGTTGAGGATCTCTCCCAGGGGACCATTACAGGCAAAGAGGTATCGGGGGCCATCTTCAGATTACGTAATTGCTGCGAAAAGAGTCGGAGCCAGGTGGGGCGAACGGAGGCCGAGGGGGCCCTCGTTCGGGCTGGTGAGGCCTTTCGCCTGGTGCATGACCTTCTATCTTTCTGATTCTGGGTCGCTCCTCCCCTTTGCCCGCGCCAAAACAGGTGGTCGGCTTGTCCAGGCCGTAACGTATGCAGGCCAGGGTGTTTCAGGAATCCCTTCCCAGTAGGTTTAGGGATAGGGTGGCCAGTGACGGGTTCACTCACTGCCTGGGATCTTTCGCTTCCAGGTGCCAAGGTGACGATACGCAGGTTGGGGCCTTCAATAGAACATCTAACAGTTCGAGAAACTCCCTTCTCGGTATCTCTTCAGCCCCGAAGCTCAACAGATGTTTCGTGGTTACCTGGCAATCTATCAATCTGAAACCCCATTTCGATAGTTGACGCACAAGGGTCACGAAGGCAACCTTCGAGGCATTCGACACGGTTGAGAACATGGATTCTCCAAAGAAGACCTTTCCCATGGCTACGCCATAGAGACCACCTGCGAGCCTTCCGTCCAGCCAGGCCTCGGCAGAGTGCGCAAAGCCCGCCCTGTGAAGTTCTATGTACGCCCTTATCATTTGGTCCGAAAGCCAGGTATCCTGGCCACGTTCCAGGCGTGTCCTGGCGCACTGGACTATCACATTGGTAAAATCCCGGTCCAGGGTAACGGCAAAACGTCCCTGGCGGATCAAGCGGGCGAGCCTTTTTGCTACCCGGAGCCTTTCCGGGAATAGTACCAGCCGCGGATCGGGTGACCACCATAATATGGGGTCCTGGGGATTGTACCACGGGAATATGCCGTTTCGGTACGCAAGGAGCAGCCTGGCGAGGCTGAGATCACCTCCAACGGCAAGCAGTCCATCGGGATTTGCCATGTCAGGCGGGGGAAACAAAAGCTTCTGTGATAACAGGTAGACTGGCATGACAGGGAATATCATCTTGGCATTTGATCCCGGTATTACAGGCACAACCTCTTGATCTATGTCTGTTTTACTGGGTGCTATGTTGCCAGACGTCGAGGCACAAGGTGCACGTAGCCTGCGAGAGGTCCAATTTACAGTCCGGTTGGGAATTTTGGCAGGTCCTTAAGCGCTTCTCTGATCTTTTCGTCAGGATATTCATAATCTACCAAGCGTCCTTCCATGAAATCGTCATAGGCGCTCAGATCGAAGTGTCCATGCCCGCTGAAACAGCATACTATCGCCTTTTCTTCTCCTGTCTCCTTGCACTTTAATGCCTCGTCGATTGTACCTTTTACGGCATGTGAGGTCTCGGGCGCAGGTATTATGCCCTCTGTCCGGGCAAAGAGCACGGCCGCCTCGAATACAGGGTTCTGTGTATATGCCCTGGGCCTTATGAGCCCAGATTTTACCATATTGCACAGTACGGGCGCATCCCCATGATATCTGAGCCCTCCCGCATGTATGCCGGGTGGTTCGAAGGTGTGGCCCAGCGTATACATGAGCATGAGAGGGGTCATCCCTGCGGTGTCGCCAAAATCGTATTCATAGAGCCCTTTGGTAAGGGTAGGGCAGGATTTGGGTTCTACCGCTATAATTTCGATCTGGCTTTTACCCTCCACTTTGTCTTTGATGAACGGTGCTACCATGCCGCCGAAGTTTGAACCACCGCCAACACAGCCGACGATCACATCTGCCTTGTCTCCCGCAAGCTCGAGTTGTTTACGTGTTTCAAGGCCTATAATGCTTTGATGTAGAAGTACGTGGTTTAGAACACTGCCAAGGGCATAATTTGTGTCCTCATGGGTGGCGGCATCCTCAACCGCCTCCGATATCGCTATTCCAAGGCTGCCCATGGAACCAGGGTTTTGGGAAAGTATCGTCCTTCCGGACCGGGTCCTTTCCGTTGGCGACGGATAGACTTCGCCGTCCCAAAGGTGCATGAGTATTCGACGGTAGGGTTTTTGCTGGTAACTTACCTTGACCATGTAGACCGTGCATTGCATTTCAAACAGTTTGCAGGCAAAGGACAGGGCACTGCCCCATTGTCCTGCCCCTGTTTCAGTGGCCAGCCTGGAGATTCCCGCCTTCTTATTGTAATAGGCCTGGGCGACAGCGGTATTGGGCTTGTGACTGCCAGGAGGGCTTACGCCCTCGTTTTTGTAGTAGATCCTTGCAGGGGTGCCAAGCGCCTTTTCAAGCCTTCTTGCCGTGTGGAGTGGGCTTGGGCGCCAAAGTTTATAGATTTCCCTGACTTCGCCAGGGATTTCGATCCAGGGCCCGCTGCTGACCTCCTGTTCGATGAGGGAATCCGGGAATATGGGCCGTAGATCTTCAGGGGTTACAGGCTTTCCTGTTGCAGGATTGAGTGGGGGGGCCAGGGGCTCCGGCAGGTCAGGGACAACGTTGTACCATGCGGTAGGAAGTTCCTTTTCACTCAGGATTATTTTGTAGCTGTCATCCATATTTCTTTATCTCCTTATATCCAGGGTTGAGCCAATCAATGAATTGCCATTCCTCGTACGGTCCCTTTGGCAGCCGTTTTGTCACGCCTTGGAATTACAAAAAATAACGGTGTCTCCCTGCGGCATTGTTTATGATTCCATAATTATGCACTTCAAATGCTGAATAAATAGGATTGTGTTAAAATCACAAGATGTTATAAGCAAATCACTATTCTCTTCGGTTCACCCAAAAGGTGCATCAACTTCTCAACGAAATCATCCAGCATTTGAAGCCGCAAGGGGCTCGCAATTTTACCGAATTTGCTGCGTTGTCGGTCAGTTGAAGTACACAAATACGTCTGCGTGTCCTCCGCCTTGTATCTTCGCAAGATTGCGAGTTGCATAATCCGGGATGATTGCCCCATACCTTTATTCGCTCCGTGTTCTTTAGGCCGCACCACGGGGCATGAGAATACGGTCCAGGCCCAGGAAGAACGGGATATGTTTTCACGATACATTAGAAACAATAGGTGAGCTTGAACCAGGCATTTCCACCTTGGCTCTTGTTGCGTGCCCTGAATTCCCACTGGGAGCGCAGGCTGGCTACGAGGTTCTTCTTGTGGTACCAGATCCCAGGACCAAGTGCCCACACCTGGGACTGTTCCCTCTCCATGTCCTTGAGCATTACTTTGAGCAGGGCCGGAAACCTGCCAAGGTTGTGATAGTCATCATTCTTTACCTGCCTGTAATAATAACCGGATAGTCCTATCCTCAGTCCGTCGGACACCGCGTAGGAGGTATTGAAATCCACATGGAATTCCTGGCCAGGGGTCCGGTCTACCTTTACTGGAGGACCTGGCTGGTAATCCTCCTGGCGTGAGTTGAAGTCATACATGAATTTCGCAGAGAATTCCCACGAGACATGAGGCAGCCAGGTAACGGCAAGGACCGGCTCTATCGTCCAGTAGTTTCTGCCTAGTGAAGCGATGTTGTTGGTGTCTTCGTTGTAAAGCGGCACATAGATATCGGCCGTATCCAGCACCACGTGTAATTTCCCGGACATCAGGTGCCAGGTGAGTAGGCACGGTGACCAGATGAGATAGGGAACATCTGTATCCCGGTAATGTTTCTTGAGCCTTGTGCCAGCCGGGTGTTTCAGGTCCATATCCACGTTGGCAAGCATAAAGAAGGCGTGTTGGCCGTAGTTGGCACCCAATACCTTATGTTTCGATATCCAGATCAGCCTTGCTACCTCTGCCCATACGTTCAGCCTGTCTAGGGTGCCGGCATCGTGTCCGCTTCCGTTTTTGATCCTGTCGGCCGTATAAAAATAGACATAGTTCACCAGGGTGAGACCTGGCGGTGGTGCTGCCCCTACCATGAAGGCCTCGGCCCCATTGGGATAGGCCTGGCCACCACCCGCAAAGGCCAGGCCATGCATGCCGACATTAAGCAGTGGGAATACCAGCAATATTGTTAGAAGTGAAGAAATCAGAAGATTGGAGACAGACGAGGACAATCTTTTCATGATGTGTTTTTCCCCCTTTTATTTTTAAATGACGCTGCCCCACATTGTTGAGAATGGGCCCAGATCCTGGGTCCACCTGCCTTGAATGACTAGAATGATTACACTAAACTGAATAGGGATTCAATAAAAAGAGGAACATGGGTGGCCTTTCTTGATAACTTACTGAAATGGCAAAAAATAAATTAGAGCCTGACTTCCCAGGTTGACACGGATAGCCACCGGCATTAATGTCCTTTAGCACTCTGTATGCCTAAGTGCTAACAGGGGAAATGTCCTCCATGTTAGATAACTACTTGGTAATTCTCCTGGTAGGAGACCTTCGAAAATGGCTGAGGAAATCAAAAAAGACACAATATCCCTGCGTAACCGTCATATTTTGAAGGCGGTAGTTAATTCATATATACAGACCGCTGAACCAATAGGATCGCGAAGTGTTGCCAAGACATCGGGACTGGGGCTCAGCCCGGCCACCATCAGGAACTGCATGGTTGATCTGGAAGACGAGGGACTTTTGTTCCAGCCCTATGTGAGCGCTGGCCGGCTTCCAACGGAATCAGGGCTTAGGTTCTATGTGAAATACCTGCTTGAAAAAGAATCCTTGTCATGGGGGGATCAGGTGGCCATAGAAAGGGAGATAATGATCGATGTGCCGGACATAAGCGCGGTACTAAAGAAGGTGGTCCAGGTTCTTGCATACTATTCAGGACATGCAGCGGTGGTTAGTTGCCCCAGGTTGTCCAATGAGAAACTCAAGCATATCGAGTTTTTGAAGGTTCGGCCCGGCCTGATTCTGGTCATCACCGTTTCAGAGCGCGGTATGACGCAGAACCGTCTGGTTCAGTTCGAAAAGGATATATCCGAAAAAAGGCTCGAGTATCTAAACAAGTACATAAAGGCCGAGATGAAAAATTCCAGCCTTGAGGATTTGAGATCCGAGTTGGTAAGGGCGCTGGAAGATGATAAAAGGGTGCTTAATTTGTTGATCGAGGGGATAACGGGGGCGCGGCTTGCCAACGAGGCATTGGTAGACATCCTGGTCGAGGGCAAGCTTAATCTGCTCAATGAACCCGAGTTCGCCGATATTCCGCAGATCAAGGCACTCCTTGAGGCATTCGAAGAAAAACAGTCACTTGTTGCCATCCTCGACAGGTGCCTAGACGCCGAAGGCGTGCAGGTGCTTATCGGTGCAGAGGGATTGGGACGGGATGTGCCAGGGTGTGGTATGGTCCTGGCGCCTTACGTGGAGCGGGGACGCCCACTGGGCAGCCTTGGGATAGTTGGCCCTATGAGAATGAATTACGCCAGGATGGTGGCGTTGGTGGAATATGCAGCAGAGGTCCTCAGTGAGAGGTTTAAGGAGCGGTGAAAATGGGAAACAAGGAAAAGGAAAACGTTAAGGATATGCAGGAAAGGGAAGGGATGAAAATGGAACAGGGGCGGGAAGGCCCCTCTGAGGGTGTCACTAAGGGTGCAGACCTCAGGAAGGAGCTTGAAGAAAAGACGGCCGAACTTGAAAAGTGCCAGGACAAGGTGCTTCGCCTGGCTGCAGAACTGGAGAATTTCAAGAAACGGATCGAAAGGGAAAAGGCCGAACATATGAAGTATGCCCTGGAGGCCTTTGCCAAGGAGCTTCTTCCCTTCCTGGACAATCTGGAAAGGGCAGTTGATGCCGCAAAGGAGAGCAAGGATATTGACAAGCTCATAGATGGTCTTGAATTGACCCTTTCCGGATACCTCAAGACATTGGAGCGTTTTGGCCTAAAGGTCTTTGCATCTGAAGGACAGAGGTTCGATCCAAACCTTCACGAGGCATTGACCGTCGAGATGACAGATGAGTTTGAAGACAACACGGTAATCAAACAGTTGCTCAAGGGTTACACCCTGCACGAAAAGGTGCTCAGGCCCGCGTTGGTTATAGTATCTAAAAAGAATAAAAAAGAAGGTGGACAAGGCGAAACCAGTGCTTAGTTTAAGTGGAAGTAAGAGAAAACAAAGAAAGTTTTATCTGTTTTTTATATTTTTGAAATCTGAAGGAGGATATTGAAAATGAGCAAAGTGATTGGCATTGATCTGGGTACCACAAATTCGTGCGTGGCCCTGATGGAAGGGGGGGAGCCGAAGGTACTTACAAATGCCGAAGGGGGCAGAACTACCCCTTCCGTGGTTGCCTTTACTGATAAGGGCGAGCGTCTGGTGGGGATGCTCGCGAAGCGTCAGGCGGTTACCAATCCAGAGAATACGATCTTTGCGGTCAAGAGACTTATTGGAAGGAAATTTACCGATCCTGAGGTCCAGAAAACCAAGGAGATAGTTCCCTATAAGATTGTAGAGGGCCCTAACGGGGATGCATATGTCGAGGTTCAGGGCAAGAAATACAGCCCAGCCGAGATATCCGCCATGATCCTTGGCAAGATGAAACAGACCGCCGAGGAATATCTGGGCGAAAAGGTGAAGGAGGCCGTCATCACGGTCCCGGCATACTTCAATGACAGCCAGCGCCAGGCCACAAAGGATGCTGGTCGTATTGCCGGGCTCGACGTACTGCGGATTATCAATGAGCCGACCGCTGCGGCCTTGGCATATGGTCTGGACAAGAAGGGTGAGGAAAAGATTGCGGTCTTCGACCTTGGAGGCGGTACCTTTGATATCTCCATTCTGGAGATAGGCGAAGGTGTCTTTGAAGTGAAATCCACCAACGGGGATACCTTCCTCGGGGGTGAGGATTTCGACCTCAGGATAGTTGACTGGCTTGCCGACGAGTTCAAAAAGGAGAACGCGATAGATCTGAGACAGGACAGGATGGCGCTTCAGAGGCTCAAGGAGGCGGCAGAAAAGGCGAAATGCGAACTGTCTACCACACCTGAGACCGAGATAAACCTTCCATTTATAACGGCGGATGCAAGTGGCCCCAAGCACTTGGTGATAAAGCTTACCAGGGCAAAGCTCGAGTCTCTTGTTGCGGATTTGATCGATCGCCTCACCGCACCTTGTGACACGGCGCTCAAGGATGCCGGCCTTACCAAGGCGGATATAGACGAAGTGATACTGGTCGGCGGAATGACCCGTATGCCCAGGGTACAGGAGAAGGTCAAGGAAATTTTTGGCAAGGAGCCACACAAAGGGGTCAATCCAGACGAAGTGGTGGCTATAGGTGCAGCGATACAGGGTGCTGTGCTCAAGGGCGAGGTGAAGGACGTATTGCTCCTTGATGTTACACCACTGTCGCTTGGCATCGAGACCATGGGCGGAGTCATGACCAAACTTATAGAGAAGAATACCACGATCCCGGCCAAAAAGAGCCAGATTTTTACTACTGCTGCCGATAATCAGAATGCGGTTACCATACACGTGTTGCAGGGTGAACGTGAAATGGCTGCCGACAATAAGACCATAGGCAGGTTTGAACTGGTGGGCATACCACCTGCGCCAAGGGGGGTTCCTCAGATAGAGGTCACCTTTGACATCGATGCCAACGGCATATTGAACGTTTCTGCCAAGGACCTCGCCACGGGCAAGGAACAATCCATCCGGATCCAGGCATCGAGCGGCCTTACGGAGGAGGAGATAAAGAGGATGGAGAAAGAGGCAGAACTCCATGCCGAGGAAGACCGTAAGCGCCGTGAACTCATAGAGGCGAGGAATCAGGCAGACAGCCTGATCTATTCCACTGAAAAGAGCCTGAAAGAGCTTGGCGACAAGGTAGACGAGGCCACCAAGGGTGATATCAACGATAAGATACAGGCCCTTAAGAAGGCCATGGAGGGTGAGGACAAAGACGCCATCCAGAAGGCCCAGGATGCCCTTATGCAGGCCTCCCACAAGCTTGCCGAGCTTATGTATCAGCAGACCCAGGCAGGCGGAGGTGGAGCAGCCGCTGGGGCCGCTGGCGAAGCTGGTGAGCAGGCTGCTGGGGGTACGGGTAGCTCAGGCGGCGGAGACGATAATGTGGTTGATGCCGATTTCGAAGAGGTAAAATAAGATTTATACCCTCCCTATCATAAATGATTCGGGATGATATATTTCAAGCATCCGATGAAGGGATTTCAATAGCAGTAGTTTTCGATTGTTCAATGGTTGTTCGGATGATAGCCTTGTAGGCTGCCTAATCCGGGATAGAGTGACTTGATGAGACCGTGACGGCCTTCTGGTAGGCTGGTCACGGTCTTTTTTTTTACCATGGGGGAAATATATCCTGCCCCTGGGCTTCAGCCCCGTGTGTACAGGTCGATGGCGGTTTGGGTTTAGAGGATGATAAAGGGAATGTTTTTTGCTAATATTTTGCATAAGCAGGTAACTGTGGCTATAGCTTTGATTTCGTTCCAAGGTGGCCAGATGTTTACCGGGAGCTGCCTCGGCAGTTATTAGATCTACCAGAGGGTGACAGGCCAAGATGGTTAACAGGTATAGAATACATTGTCTGCTCCTTTTGTTTTTGGCGTTCTTGTCGCTATGTATTTGTAATTGTACGGGTAATTCTGTCCACAAAGGCGATGAGAAAACAGTGACTTCTTCGATGAGCGAGCAGGATAAGAAGTCCGGTGCGGATCATAAATCCATCCACATGCCTGAAACGGGCAGGGTCGGCACAGAGGCGCTGGAGGCCGGCAAGGCAAAGATCCCCAGGGGAGATTTCAGCAAAGGCAAACGTATCGTCATCGATAAGACCAAGAGGAAGCTTTTCCTTTACTCGGGTAACAGGTTGCTTCGTTCCTATCCTATAGTCCTTGGCAGGGATCCTTCCACGGACAAGGAAAGACAGGGTGACGGATGTACGCCAGAGGGCAGATTCTATATCTGCACCAAGAACCCAAAGAGCAAATTCTACCTATCCCTAGGGATCAGCTATCCCAACAAGGAGGATGCTGTAAGAGGGCTCAAGGAAGGGATAATCTCCAGGCATGAATACGATGCCATTGTCTATGCCATTGATCACAAACGACAGCCTCCATGGAATACCAGGCTTGGTGGGGCCATTTGTATTCATGGGGGTGGTACCGGCTGGGACTGGACACTGGGTTGTATCGCCCTCGAAAACAAAGACGTGCGCGATCTGTTTCGTCTGGTTCCCCTGGGGACCCCTGTAGTCATCATCCGCTCGCCTCAGCACCTGGCGGTTCTCAGGAATTGATTAGGGTTTCTCGCCTTTTTCCCTGTGAATATTTCAAAGTATACCTCCCACAAACCTTCTCATGACTGCCCGATCCTCGTACATGCCTTCCGGGACACGAAAGTTTAGAGATTGTATTGATTTGCCTTGCTAGATCTTCTGGTTCCTGGCATTATCCCGGATCATGCAGTTCGCAGGTTTGCCGATCTCTGGGGACGTGCGAAGGTACGGGTCGCACGAAGGTCTAGCAATAATCCCTGTGGTAAATTATTGAAGAGAAGGTCGTTTGGATGAAAGATAATTCAAAATTTGTTTTTTTGCCTCCGGAAGCCAGTTTCCTTGCCAGGTTGTTCCTGGGGCTTATGCTCGTTTTTTCCTTGTTCCGTCTGGTCCTTCTTCTCAGGAACTGGTCACTGGCCGATGGTATCCCCGGGGCGGTCCTTTTTGAAAGCTTCATTGTTGGAGCCCGGTTTGACATGGCAGTGACCGGTTATCTGTTACTTCCCATTGCTGTGTGGTCATTATTGCCAGTCCTGGGTTGGCAGTACCGTGCTGGAACGGTACGGGCGATGCCTGCGCTCCTGTCGTTTTTGCTGTCACCGGTAATATTTTTGGGGCTTGCGGAGTCTGAATTCTACAGGGAATTCCACGACCGGTTCAATCAATTGGCGATACAGTATATTAGCGATGATCCGGCGACGGTTCTCAGCATGGTGTGGCATGGGTATCCGGTGCTGACATATCTTTTGGCATGGGCAGCCCTGGTATCGGTGTTGTATTGGTTCATAAAAAAGACAGTCCTCCCGGCAGGACTTCCCGTGTCCTTTTCACGTTCCGGGTATATAACCAGAACCTTTCCCTCGGTAATGATTGTGGTGATACTTTTGGTCTTTGGGGCCAGGGGGGGCTTTCAAAAAGGGGCCCCAATAAGGTGGGGGGATGCGTATTTTTCACGATATACCTTTGCGAACCATCTGGCTTTAAACGGTATGTTTACCCTCACAAGGGCGGTGCTTGAACGGAAAAACAGCAAGACTGCCCGCTTCTGGGCCAAAAGATTGCCAGCAAGGGAGGCCCTTGAGATCACCCGTAAGATGGTCTTACAGCCAGGGGATCACCTGCTCCTGCCCGATCAATATCCCCTCTTGAGGATTCCAGGGGACCAGGGGCGCTGGCTCTCCCTGGATCCTGTGCCGGAAAACGTTGTGCTCATCCAGATGGAAAGCCTGTCCGCACAGTTTGTGGGGGCATTGGGGGCTAGCTACGGGGTTACCCCTGTATTCGATAGCCTTTCCAGGAAGGGGATTCTGTTCAGCCACTTTTTTTCCCAGGGCACCCATACCCATCAGGCACTTTTTGCCGCCATGTGCAGTTTTCCGAATCTGCCTGACTACGAATATCTCATGCAGAACAGCCTTGGTCAGCAGCCATTCAGATCCCTGCCAGCAATTTTGAAGGCGCGGGGATTCAGAACCTTATATGTATACAATGGAAGTTTTACCTGGGACAACCAGGAGGGTTTTTTCAGAAATCAGGGGATCGAGAGGTTCATAGGCAAGGATGACTTCAAAAATCCCAGTTTCATGGACCCAACCTGGGGCGTTTCCGACAAGGATATGTTTTTAAGGGGGGTCGATGAGATTGATCGGCTTAATAAGGATGGCAGGGTATTCGCCTTACTCCAGACCTTGAGTAATCATGCCCCCTTTGACCTGCCTCCCCCAGCGCCTTTCAATGGGATCAAGGGGCCGGATGCATTGATGCCAAGGCTCAATGGGATTCGTTATGGGGATTGGGCCCTTGGTAAATTTTTCGAGGAGGCGCGAAAAAGGCCATGGTTCAACAAGACACTGTTTGTCATCTACGGTGACCACGGGTTTGCCTTTGAACGGCCTAGGGCCATGATGGATTTGACCCGCCAGCACATTCCCCTTCTGCTCTATTATCCAGGTGATACCAGGCATGCCGGATTGGTGGTAAAAGAGGTTGGTAGTGAAGTGGATATACTGCCCACTGTATTGGGGTTGCTGAATATAAGGGCCATCAACCAGGCTTGGGGGCGTGATCTGTTCAGGCCTTGTAATGAACCTGCCGGTTGGGCGGTTATAAAACCTTCTGGTGGGAACCCGACCGTGGCCATGATCGATGGTGGTGAGTTCCTGGTGGAGGCGCCGGGATTACGCCCGGTACTATATGACTTCAGCCTCTATCCCTGGAAGGTCAACCAGCTCACCTTGCAGGGTCGTTCAAGGCCGTCCATCCTCAAGAGACGATTAGAGTCCTATGTCGAGGTCGGCATCAGGACCCTCAAGGCACACAGGGCAGGGGTCAGTGAAGAGGTGCTAAAGAATATTGTCCGCCACGGCGGTATGGCGGCCCTTCCTTGAGCGGTAGTAATGGTCTGGAAACGACAGATATGGAAGTTGCCGTGAAAATATGGCCCACTAGGCAAGGCCTGTGTTTTTATGCCTGGCCTGGTACCCGTAGAGGCGGCCGGGAAGGCAGGAGGATTTAGGGATATAATCGAATGTTTTCGACGAGTTCATCGCTTTCACGTCCTGTGCTGGGCAAGGTCTATCGCCTGATACGTCCATACGTTCCCAGGGTAGTTCTGGCCACCCTGTTCAGCCTGGCAGTATCAGGACTTAACGGGGCCATCGCCTGGCTGGTAAAACCTGCCATGGACAGGATTTTCATAGAAAAGCGCTATGAATACATCTACATCCTTCCTATAGGTATCATAGTCCTGTATGTCTTCAGGGGGGCATGCAGCTTTGTCCAGTCTTATTTGATGAGAACCGCTGGGATGAAGTTGGTGCGGGATATGAGGAACCGCTTCTTCGCACACCTGGTGCATCTGCCGATGCCTGTAATTTCCCGTTCTACCAGTGGGGATATGCTCTCCAGGCTCATGAACGACGTCGGGGCCTTGAGTGATCTGTTATCCCAGAGTTTCAGGACCTTTCTCATACAATTCCCCTCGGTGATCGTCCTTCTCGGGGTGGCGCTATACCGCAGGTGGGACCTTGCCCTTTTGAGCTTTATACTCCTTCCCTTCATTGCGATTGGGACCAAGGCATTAAGCCGCCTGGTAAGGAGGCGCAGGAAGCGCGTCCAGCGTTATCTGGCCATTTTGACCCACAGGGTCAGTGAGGCATTACAGGGGCTGAAGGTCATAAAGATATTCGGCATGGAGTCTGTCAAGGAGGAACAGTTCAACAGGGAAAATATGACCGCCTACAGACAGATGGCCAGGGTAATAAGGTTGAGGGAAGGCACCAGGTTCTTCATAGAGTCATTGTCTGGCCTGGCCGTGGCGGTGATCCTGGGGTACGGAGGGAACCTGGTGGCCAAAGGGGCCATGACATCAGGGGATTTTTTCTCCATTTTGACCGCCATAGTAATGGCCTTTACGCCTCTTAAGAAACTGGGGCGCGCATATGGCCAGTTTCAGGAGACCATGGGCGTGATGGAACGGGTGGATCATTTTCTTGACCAGGAAACCGAATGTCAAGATGGGCGCATGATATCAGGCCTTGAGAAGGAAATAGTCTATGATGGCGTATCCTTTGTGTATTCTGGAAGTGAAACACCAGTGCTCTCCGATATAAAACTGTCGGTGCCTGCCAGGAGGATCCTGGCGATTGTGGGACCTAGTGGTGCAGGAAAGAGTACCCTGGTGGACCTGCTTCCCAGGTTCTATAATCCAACTTCCGGGAGGATCTTGTGGGATGGTGTGGACCTGAAAGAGCTTTCCCTTCCGTCTCTTAGAGGGCATATGGCCATAGTCACCCAGGATGTCATATTGTTTACCGATACGGTCTACGAAAACATACTGGCTGGTAGGCCGAGTGCAAAACGGGAGGAGGTGATAAAAGCGGCAAAGGCTGCCCAGGCACATGGGTTTATCAAGGGCCTTCCCAAGGGTTATGATACCGTGCTCGATGAAAGGGGCCTCAACCTTTCAGGGGGACAACGCCAACGCATAGCCTTGGCAAGGGCTATCCTCAGGAATCCACCACTTTTGATCCTTGATGAGGCAACGAGTGCGCTGGATAGCATGTCTGAAAAGGCGGTGCAGGAGGCCCTGGAGCATGTGATGCAGGGTAGAACGACCATCGTAATAGCCCATAGGCTTTCGACGATAATCAATGCTGAGCAGGTGGCTGTGATGGATCAAGGCAGGATTGTAGCAATAGGGAGCCACCAGGAACTTATGGAAAGGAACGATCTCTACAGAGAGCTTTACCAGAGCTGGGAAGGGAGCGGTATAAGTTGATGCCGTATCGTCCTGTTTCTGCAATGGGCAGCCCGACTTCTGTTTCGGCCTGTATCGTACTGGCCGTCGGGCTCGTGGTGGTGGCATTTTTGATATTTTGGAACCTGGGCTGTGGCAGTATTGATTTGAGGGACGAGGCATTGACCGCAGGGCGGAGTCTCTACGTGTATAAAACCCATGACATCCTGGGGCTCAAGGTAAACGGTGTATTATCTGTCAGGAAGCCGCCGCTTGTCTATATACTAACTGCAATTTCATATAGGCTCTTTGGCCTTAACGAGTTTGGGCTTAGGTTGCCCAATGCTGTGATGGGCCTCGGGGTGTTCTTTGTGGTCGCATGGGGTGCACTGCGTACACTTGGGCCTGGATGGGCAAGTCTTTCCCCTTGGCTGTTGCTTGGCTGTTTCAATATATTCAGGGTTTCCAGGGAGGCGCTCACGGATACCGGCCTTCTTTTGGGCCTGTCCATGGCCTTGATAGCAGGGTTTCTTGAGCTTTGGTTTAAGGATAATGGGGAAAAAACCAGGCGGTTGCCTTTAATCTTCGGGATAGGGGTTTTTACAGCTACCTTCAGCAAAGGCCTTCTCGGTCTATATGCCCCTGCTTCCGTGTTGATAGCGTTTTTCCTGCTTAACAGAGAGCGCCTTGGGACCTATCTTCTGGTGTCCATCCTGGCCTCAGTCCCCTTGTTTGTCTGGATGGTTGCTGAGGCATTGAGCGATGCAGGCTTTATCTCCATATTCCTAGGCCAGGAGTACATGGAACGGTTGAACTATCGGTCCAGTTTTCTGACCCAGTTTATAAGGTCTCCCTTCTGGTATGCATCGAACATGTGGCGGTGGTTCAGGGTGACCGGCATCATGGCTATAGCCTTTGGTGTATGGCAGTTTTTTGCATGCCTTGGCAATTCCGGACTGCGCAATTCCCTGAAAAGGGTGAAAACAACCATCTGCCCGGCCTGCATATATCTCAATTTTGCCTGGTTGGGATATTTTTTAATGGTATCACTGGCGTCTCATAAGTCCAGGAGATATGTCCTGCCCGTATTCCCACTACTTACCTTGAGTTATCTGGTTGGTTTCAGAATGGTATGGAACGATATCATCCATAGGTCATCTCGGGCATTAGCTATTGTGTTCATATGCGCCAGCATACTTGCAGGGGGGGTGGCCCTTGCGTCTCATTATAGGAAGGTCCCTGATTACCTGCCTGGAAGGAAGGCGGCTGCAATGGCATTGAGGGAATATCTAGACTCTGGATATGCAATCTACACCAATGACGATCATTTAGCCCCTATACTTCACTTCTATCTAGATACCATAGTGCCGGTGGTCTCAAGTACTGAAGACATCGAAGGAGAGAAAAATAATAAATGGGTCTGGGTCACAGACCATCCTGTAGATGGAGCAGGAAGGCTTGCTGGATACTATATTATTGTTCATTCACCGTGAGATCATAAGGGGTTAATGGAAACCACAAATAAACCAGATGCACGCAAATCTGCCTTTGCCGGTAGAAGTGGGGCAGATCGGGCACAGGAAGACACGTCCACAGTTTTGGGCCATGGTGCTCTGTTACTATCTATGGCCTTTTTGCTCCTGACCGCATCGTGGCTTTTGTTTTGCCATCTCGGGCTGGCACCCTTGTGGAAACCTGAAGGCCGTGTTGCTGAGGTCGTACGGGAGATGTTCGTGAGGCATGATTTCATTCATCCAACATCGGGATGGATTCCACATGTAACGAAACCATTGCTTCCTTACTGGTTGATAGTGGGGGTGTCCAAGCTGGCCGGTGGACTCAGTGAACTTACCATAAGGATACCGAGCGCCATGGCAGCGGTAATAGCAGTCCTTTCCACCGCTGTGCTTGGAATGAAATTGTTTTCCCCAAGGACAGGTTTTTATGGAGCGGTGATCCTTTGTTCTACCTATGGCTTTGTCCTCTGGGGTAGGTGCGGGGCAGCAGATATGCTGAGCCTATCTTCCATAGTACTTTCAGTGAGTTGGTACTGGTGGTGGCGAGAAAGACCGAATATCGTTGTGGCGGCCCTGTTCGGTTTTCTGTTGGCACTTGCTGCCCAGATGAAAGGGCTCGTAGGCATAGCCATTCCACTGCTTGTTATTGCCCCTGACTTGCTATTTTCAGGACGATACAGGTCCATCCTGCGGCCTGGTCTGGTGATTTCCTTCCTGGCAGGTCTGTCTTTTTACAGCATACCCTTCCTTGTATCGGCACTTTCCACCCAAGTAGAAGGCTTTTCATGGTTTTCAAGGGCCGTGCATGAAAGTGTTACACGCTTTGTCCATCCTTTTGATCACGAGGGTTCCGTATGGATGTATACCTATTTCGTTCCCGTATGGATGTTGCCCTGGACCCCTGCCTTTCTCCTCTCGCTTTTTTTCTCCGTAAGGGATATTCGTGTTGCGGTATACGAAAAGAGATGGCTGATTATCGCTATTCTTGTAATATTTTTATTCTTTACCTCAGCCGGTTCACGCAGGAGCTATTATGTGCTTCCTATCATACCGTTTTGTGCCATCCTGACCGCTGAGGTCCTTGGTACAGCCGTTGAAGGATGGAAGCCGGAGAGGATGAGACGGGTTTCCCTGGCAAGGATGATCATATGGCCTCAGTTGATGTTTTTTATTCTTGTTGGCATGGCCGAGATGGCTGCCTTTGTTCTGGGATACACCCTGCTTTCAGGTATGGCCTTGCCCTCTCAATTACTCACGGCAATGGCCCTTTCCGGTATCCTGGTACTTATTCCTTGCGTTTTTACACTTTTTTACCTTTTGACCAGCCAGAGGGGAGGGTCTCCCGGATATGCCATACTTTCGATGTTGATTACCGGTGTCCTTGTCATTGGTAGCATATTTTGTATCCAGAAACCCGTGCTCGACCATCAGGCAACAGAAAAACCCTTTATCCTTGGCGTGAGGTCCTACCTGAACAGGCACAAGGAGGCCGTACCTGCCTATTTCCTCGTAGGGGCCAGGCCCCGAACTAGGCTCAGTTTCTACCTTGGGCGTAAGGAACCGGTCAAGGTGCTAAGGAGTGTCGAAGAGCTGGACAGGTTCCTCAGTACCCATAATTCATGGGTAATAATCTGTGTCAGGGAAGATGAGAAGGATATCCTTGAAGGATTCGGGAGGGCCGATATCACTTACAGGGTGTTGCTAGAGGAGACCACGCATCCTTGGGAGGGTTATCCGAAGGACATCTCGCTGAAGCGTCGGAAGAAATACCTGGCCTTTGTCACGGCATACAGGCATGATCCAGGGGATATATCTTGATGAAGGATGGAGCCGGTTCCAGGAAAATCATGCGTGATGTTACCATAATCCGCATGGATTGTGGATTGGGCCATGGCGGGGCAGAGCGCTATTGCCACTCTCTTTGTGAGGGGTTGTTGTCTTCGGGTTTCAAGGTCAGGCTCGTGGGGGAAAGATGTGACGAGGACCTTAAGGGATGGGTGGATTTCGTACCAGTGGAGGTCGTGAGGATCAATTCGGTCACAAGGAATCTTTCCTTCCATAGGGGGGTCCAGGCCGCGTTGAGGAGATATCCACATACCATATCCTACAGCCTTTCGCGCACCTGGCCAGTGGATATTTTCAGGGTTACTGACCCAATTCACCGTCATAGCCTGAGCCGGAAATACAGCAGTTTCCCTGGCAGGGTATGGAGCGCTATAAGTCCAAGGCACAGGGTTCTTTCAGGGCTGGAAAAAGGGGTCATGGGGCCGGAGGGGTGCAAGAAGATAATAACCATATCGGAGCTGGATAAGAGCTTGGTGCAGGAGTACTTCGGTGTTCCCGCCGAGAAGGTCACAGTGATATATAATGGCGTTGACCTTGAATATTTTGCTCCCTTGTCGCCAAGGCAGACAAGACGGATACGAATGGACCTAGGTGTCGAGGATGATGTCACCTGTTATATATTTCCTGCCATGGATTTCAAAAGGAAGGGGCTGGCTACATTACTTTCAGGGCTTGCGCTATTGCCGTTTCCCTGGAGGCTTCTGGTGGTCGGTAAAGGTAATGTCCGCAGGTTCAAAAGGATGGCGGCAGGGCTTGGGATAGGGGAACGTGTTCTGTTCCTAGGGAGGCGCAACGAAATGAGGGAACTCTACTGTGCAGCCGACTTGATGATCCTGCCCACTCTCTATGATCCCTTTGGCAATGTACATCTGGAGGCCCTGGCTTGTGGAACACCCGTTCTGACCACGGCAAACGCGGGGGGGGCAGAATCGATCATCCCAGGGCGTACGGGTTATGTGTTACGTGACAGCAAGGACGTGTTGACCCTGGTCCGCTATCTCTACGATTTTGAGCATAGAAGAGACGAATGGAAAACCTGGAGGGATAATGCTCGGAAAAGTGCCATGCAGTTTACCCGTGAAGAAAACATCCGAAAGACCATAGAGGTCATTGAAGAGGTATCGGGGGCCTAGGGAATGTACAAGGTCAAGGCTGGTGACGATTTCATGCCTCCAAGCCATGAGGTCAGGTCCCTGGATTCGGGGAGATTGTTGATCAGGAGTGAATATTATGAATATTTCCAGTATGGCGGCCTTCTCACCTTTGAGGACATCTTCTTTCATCCAGGCCATGCCGTGGCGAAGTGTGCCGTTACCGACAGGAATACGGTGCGCCTAGATCTTGGCACGGAATCTGGTTCAAAGCAAAGTTTTTTTGTCAAACGTCATTTCGATGATGCCCATGCTTCTGTTTCAGAATGGCACGCCATGTGGCGTTTTCTCGAATTGGGCATAGCCGGTCCTGTCCCTGCTGCCTTCGGTTCCAATGGGAGGCATTCCCTAGTTGTCTCCAAGGGGGTCCACTACGACATGAAACTGAGTGAATGGGCGAGGGTAAATCTTTTGCCGGGTGTACCCCATCTAAAGGGAATCAGGTCGTTAAAATCGAGGGTTATAGGTTTGGTGGCAGAGATAGTTGGCAGGATGCATGCTGCTGGTATGAGTCATCAAGACCTTTACTTGTGCCATTTCCTGATGCAAGAGGGAAAAGGCGGGCCAAGCCTTACCTTGATTGACCTCCAAAGGGTGAACCTGTTCAAGAATCTTCCCATTAGGTGGCGGATCAAGGACCTGGCACAACTTTACTTTTCAGCCTCAAATTACGTAACCATGCAAGATATTGATCTTTTTTGGAGGTGTTATATTTCAATATCTCCGGTCAAATTTCCCCGCTCTCTTCTATGGTTTATGATCCTTTTGAAAAGCTGGAGGATCAGGAGGCATACCGCCAAGCACAACCTCTGATTTCGAGGTAAGTATATATGCGGATATTGTTTTTTATGGGGGTCTATCTTCCCCGGACCGGTGGTGTTCCCAGGAATACACACAATATGGTTATGCGCTTGAGGGATATGGGGGTGGATGTGGAGGTTTTGGCGCCTCATGAGGTTGGTGACAAGGATTGCAACCTGTCCTATCCAGTCTACCGGTATCCGCGTTGGCCTGTAAAACGATTATTTACCAGGGCATATCTTGCCTGGCTTTGGACAATCCTCAAGAGAAAAAGGATTGACTTGGTTCATTGTCATGGTGTAGATCCAGCGGCCTACTGTGCATCCTTCTTCAAATCCCTTTGTAAAGTGCCCTATATTGTTACCCCAAGGCGGACCAACCTGTTAAAGGTCCCTAGGCATATGCTTCACATACGAAGGAACAGGCGTGTGGAAAGGGGACTGTGCCATGCAAACTGTGTAACAGCCTTGAGCTCAGAGATCGCAAGGATTGTACGTGCTTGCGGTGTCCCGGAGGAACGGATTGTAATGATTCCCCATGGTATTGATCCTCTACCCTTTGAACGGGTCGAACCTATGAAGAGGTCAAGGCCCTATTTTCTGGCCTTGGGGCGTATGGTGGCCTTTAAGGGATTCGACTGCCTGATTAAGGCATTTGCCATGATCGCCGGGAAATATCCTGTAATCGATCTGGTAATTATTGGGAGCGGACCCAAGATGGCTTCCTTGAAGAGGCTTGCTGCCAAGATCGGACTGACCCACAGGGTGTTGTTTACGGGAAGGAAGGAGGGTATAGAAAAAATGGCATGGTATAAGGGTGCCAAGGCCTTTGTTCTTCCTTCAAGGCCTGGTAATGAAGGCTTTCCCAACGTACTACTCGAGGCGATGGCCGCAGGCTTGCCGATTATAGCAACAAGGGTAAGCGGTGCGGAGGATGTTGTAATCCCTGGTGTTACGGGGTACCTTGTCCCACCATCTAACATAGTGGAACTCGCCAGCACTATGGACACATTTCTGGAAAATGAACAGGCAATAGAGAGACAGACGGTTAAGAAATACTTAGAACCCTACCATATCGACAGGATCATAGGGCGTTACAAAGGCCTTTATGAGAGGCTGTTGCGTCTTAAAGAGACGAATGCAGTTTAGTGGAAAGAATGAATTCCGTTCCAGAGGAAAATCCCAAGGGATAATGTTTTCTTTTGTGCTTTGCTGCCGGTGATGTGAGAGGATAAACGGATCGAAGTACCTATGGAACCTAGACGCATCCTGATGCTCACCAAGTTCAAAAGGCCTTGGAACAATGGTTACTTCATGGCCAGGGCCCTTGAGGACATGGGCTACGAGGTCATAAGGCTGGACACCCCTTCTCAACTGGTGGGTCTGGACGCCGCCTTGGCAAGGAAACCATGGCTTGCCCTTGCGACCAAGGCCGACGGAATGAATGTTGATATGGTTACTGCTATAAAGCAGAGAGGTGTTCCTTTCGTTGTCTGGTATCCCGATCCTATCCCTCCAGAGCCACATATAGTTTCCATTGCAAGGCACTCTGATTATTTCTTTATAATGGCACAGGGCAGGATAGGGGAATATCGAAAACAGGGGGTAAATAATATTGCCTGGTTGTCTCAGGCAGTTACCCCTTCTTTTTATGAGAACATAATTTTGACCCCGTGGGATAAGGCCCATTATGGTTCCCAGGTGGCCTTTGTAGGGAATTTGGGTACACTGCCACAATACCGTCCGCGCAGGAAGATGCTGGGAAAGGTTATTCAGGCCGGCTTCCAGCTAAAGTGGTGGGGTAGAAGGCCTTCAAGAAAGATTAAGGACCTGCCCTTTCTCTTTTCCAGGGTGTGCAGGTCTTACGGTGGTGAGTTCGTGAAGCTTGATACCTTTTATAAGGTGGCCAGAGCAGCAAAGATATTTCTGTCGCTCGATTCGTATCCGGAGGTACGCCTTTCCATGAGTGTCAGGATATATACAGCTATATGCTGCGGGGCCTTTTATATGTCCAGGAAGGTGGAAGGGATAGAAGAGGTGTTTGAGCCTGGCAAGGAAATAGAGGTCTTTGAAACTTATAGAGAGATGATAGACAAGATAGGATATTATCTGGCCCATGAAGAAAAGAGGAAGGCGATTGCCGAGGCAGGAAGGGCAAGGGTGATTGCCCAGCATACCTATAGACATCGTTTTAGCGAAATGTTTAATATATTAAAGGAAAAAGGTGTGCTTGAAGATACAGATCCGGGTTTTTCTGTATGATGTTTTATTTTGTAACCGCGATCTTAATTGGCACCTTCCCCACGACCACCTTGCCAAATGCCGACATTAATCAAGCCAGGCCGGACGTCAGTGAAACCTGGCATGAATTCAAAGGCTGGTTCGATGATGTTGCTCTATCATCGCTCTGGATGGATCAGGCTGTTTGAGCTCCAATATAGAAGTCGGGTAAGAGAGATCTCTTGTTCCCTAATTTTCCACGGATGTGCTAGGGAATTATGCCCTGGCCTTTCGTGGTTAATTTCATGATACGATCTCCCTACAATGTATTACCGGTGTAATAATAAATTTTATAATACCAAATCAAAGCACGCTTTAACCCAGGGCTCGGCCGCCTGGATTTATCCCAAATTATGCACTTCAAATGCTGAATAAATAGGATTGCGTTAAATCTACAAGATGTTACAAGCAAATCGGCATCCTCTTCGGTTCACCCAAAAGGTATATCACTTCTCAACAAAATCATCCAGCATTTGAAGCTGCAAGGGGCTCGCAACTTTGCCGAATTTGCTGTGTTGTCGGGCAATTGGTACAACAAGTACGTCTGCGTATCCTTCCGCCTTGCATCTTCGATAAACTTGAGAGCTGCATAATCCAAGTTTATTTCTTAAAGGTCAAAAAAAGGGCATTATGCCAGTTGAATACATAGAGCAGTATAAAGGCGGAGAGTACCAGGAATATCAAGGCAAAAAGCACATCCATGACCTCGGATGGATGGAATGAGTTGTCCTCAATTTCCTTTTCCACATGCATGAATCTTGCAATTGCCAACAATCCCATGATGCCGCCGAGACCTATGAAGACTATCCCTAGTAGATTGGATGCCACAAGGGAGGAATCCGGGCCTGACACCCCCTTTGCGAGATCAATCCATAAAAACAGGGAGAATTTTTCCACAATGAAGCCAAAGGCCATAATAGATATGGCCGTTCGGATCCATGCCAGGAAGGTTCGTTCATTCGCCAGGTGAGCCCGTCTGTGCTCTACGTGGCTCTTTTTTTGTTTACTGTTAAGGCGTCTGTGTCTACGAAAAAATAGCACCTAGATAAAACGTCTCCGCTGTTTTCAGGTCATTTTTGGAAAGGGCAGCATTCCCTGTTGAAATCCCCCATTGAAATTGCATGCAGCAGGCTTTTTTCGATGAATAAAATCGGTTTCCATGCGCCTGATTTCGTGCAATCTTGCCTGTAGCAAAAGCCCTTTCTGCCCGTATCATGCAACTCGTAGGTTTGCCTGAGATATAAAGCTGCAAGGATACAGATATACCGTTTTTAAAGCATGCAAACCAGGTTGAAGGCCCGTTGGCGTAAGAGAAAATTGCTGCCATGATAACAGGGACAAACAAGGGAATGCTCCCCTCCCCCAAGGTACCTCAGTCTGCCTGGACCACCAGGATGGGACAAGGACTTTTTGATCCCAGTAGTTTTGTGGTGATACTGCCCATGGCATAATCCATTACACCGGTCTTTCCATGTGAGCCCACTACTATAAGATCAGCATCTTGTGTGGTAGCGGCGTTAAATATCTCTTTTACCGGATTGTCTCCCTCCACTACAATTGCCTCGGCATTCACCCCTTTTGCTTTAGCCATGTCCTCGATTCTTTTCACTGCCTCTTCGCCTTCTTCCCTGAGACGTTCCAGGATGGTGGATTTCATTGGAATATACATGTCGGCAAGCTCCATACCTGCAAGGAATTCGAGAGCGTCTGCCACATAGATGCAATAAACATCACACTTCATTTGTGATGCCATGTCTATAGCAAAGGCCCCGGCCTTTTCTGCGGTTTCAGAGCCATCGGTAGCGATTAGGATTTTTTTGATCATGACGTTTCCTCCTTCTATAACGGTTTGATGTACACGTACTGCAGAGAATGTGATCATTCAATAGCTACAGTCAATGCCTTTTGGGCCCCTCCCAGTGTTCTGCCTGGTTTTTTCAGGTACTCCCCATATGTTTCTGAAAAGACAATATTTCTGTTTTCCCAATGGTAGGAGTTCTAGTTTGGAGATGGGTATCGACTTGTATGTGAGATGTTTATACCAAGCCAATGAAGTCGGGGCAAGGTGCCCCCCAAGCTTCATGCAGCCCGCATCTTTTACGCTGCACCCTAGGGCATGAAAATACAGCCCTGATGGATGTGTATTTTCTCGGTAAATTTTTATCCTGGATTATGTATTTCAACTGTTGAACAAATAGAATTATCCTGAGACTACAAAAGGTTACAAATAAGCCAGCAAATTGGGTTAATACCTGCTATACCATTTACAGGGGGGATATCCTGGTGCGAACCTCCAAGGCCCGGTGATGCCAGGTAAAAAACTACAATCCAGGGAATTCATGGGCCTGTTGCCTTGATGTGCATCAAGAGGGTTAACCCGATGCCTTTAAAATGGCATCACGCAGGGTTCGTTTCGGTATGGCCTTGGAGAAGCGGCCCGCTTCGTTTGGATAGACCCGTCACCCTAATCCAAAGGCCTTTCTTGCTTCGGCATCCGGTTCGATATCGATTCCGTTGATCCTGATGGAGGGTGATCCCAGGAAGTTGATCCTTGCCGCCACTTCGTGGGTTGAGACGGTGATTTCACGTATCCTGGCTTTGATACCGAGATGGTCGGTTAGTTCATGCACCATGGCGATGGTACTGTCACGGGAGCTGCACCCAGGTGTAAAAAGGCATTCAATCAATATGGGGTTTTTTTTCACGAGGGCTCCTTTCGGGCAGGTAGAGGGATTGTGTTTTTCCCAGGGGCTTGCGACCTTGTCAAACTTGCCCTGTACAAGGTACGGTTTCGCCTCGTGCCTTGGCAAGTTCGCAAGCTCCATAATCCGGGCAAAGGTTCAGAAAGATTTTTCGGGAATATCCTGTTTCTGTTTGTCCAGGGCCAGAGACTCCACTAATGTGATGCCAGGCATTGGTTTTTCCCTTGCCGCCTCCATGAGTCTCTGATCTAGTGGGTTTAGTATCGCAGCGGTAAGGCCGATTGTCTTCAGTAACTTCAATACCGAGCAATGGAGCTGGGACCTTTTGCCCCTGGGAAGGCCGAGAGAAATATTACTGAGTCCAACTATCGTGTGAATTCTACTGGTTCTGAGTCTGGCTATCAAGGGTATCGCTTCGACAATAGGACCAAGGTCCATGGCGGTACAGGTAACGTCATGGGCTATAGGGTCTATTCTTGGCCTCAGTATCGGGTCAAGATAAAGCCTATCGATTGGGAAATCCCGCTTTTCAGCCTCTTCGATCACCTCTTCTGCCACGAGACATATTTCATCGGTCGTAGTAGGCAGGCAACCAGGTTTTACAAGGAGCACCACAAGGTTGGCCTCGAAGCAATTTGCTGCTGACATGGCCCTGGGCAGGGAGTCCGGGTCTGCTGTGACGGCATTTATGGTCGGGCGCCCTCGATGAAGTTTGAGGCCCTCTGCCAGTCCTATGACATCCGCTGTAAAGAAGAGCTGCGTATCCACGGCTTCTTGTATTGCCTCAATTACCTTTGGCAGATATCTTCCGTACCTGCGTCCCGGTCCTAGATTGACATCCAGTGCCTCTGCTCCGGCCGTTGTTTGGACCTTTGCAAGTTCCTTTATGGGATTGAGATTGCCTTGTTCCAATGCCTTGTAAACCATGGGATTCAAGACGTTGATCTTCTCGCCTACAACCAGCATGTTCTCCTCCTATTCTATTCAACCCAAGTTAGACGTTATAAATTAGAGCCTAGGATAGCCCTGGATAACCAAGTTGCATAAATAAGTCCAGATATACGGGTAACCAGTGGAGACTAAAAGGAGAAATCGCGGAGGAAGCGCTGGAATCCGATAAAGATTTGGCCCTTGTCCAAAGAGCCTGACCTAAGGGATTGAAGACGATCCGGATCGGCCTTTAGCCTCGAAGCCACCCGTTTTTTACCCTCGGGCCGGTCTCCCGGCTTGCGGATCAACCTACTTGCCGCACCTTCCCGTGAATACCCGTAAATAATCAAAGGGGGGCTTTCACAGTGGTTTAATAAGGTCTTTGAAAAAACGATTCCTTGTGCGGTTTTCGTACTCGCTTACGGTTGCGGGCCAGCGCCGGACTTTCACCGGACTTCCCGATTATCCC
>JAJRZR010000076.1 GCA_024275145.1 Deltaproteobacteria bacterium
TAAGGGCACAGTATGGACTGGATAAGCCACTTTATGTGCAGTATACCAAATGGCTAAGGGGCCTTCTGGCCCTTGATCTGGGTAGGTCGTTTGCCCCTGATAGGAGGCCTGTCTGGCAGAAGATAAAGGAGAGGCTTCCCGTTACCCTCTTGATAAACGGCCTGTCCCTGATCTTGATCATCGTGGTTGCAATACCACTTGGGGTCAAGGCCGCTGTCAGACAGAACAGCCTGTTTGACCAGGCTACCACGGTTTTGGTCTTTCTGGGCTATGCCGCCCCTGCCTTCTGGGTGGCCCTGCTGCTGATGTTGTTCTTTGGGGTTTACCTGGGATGGCTTCCGATTTCAGGCCTTCACAGCCTCATGGGCTACGGGCAGATGGCTTGGTGGCAGAAGATCCTGGACTGGTCCAAACACCTCCTGTTGCCGGTACTGGTCTCTAGTATAGGCGGGCTTGCGGGTCTTTCAAGGTACACCCGTTCATCCATGCTAGAAGTCCTGCGCCAGGATTACATTACTACCGCCAGGGCCAAGGGCCTGCCCGAAAGGGTGGTGGTATACCGCCATGCGCTGCGAAACGCCCTGCTTCCGCTTATCACCATACTGGGCCTTTCCATTCCGGGATTGATCGGGGGGAGTGTCATATTTGAATCCATCTTCGCCATCCCGGGTGCCGGTCAATTGATGTGGGCTAGCGTTATGGCCCGTGATTACCCAGTTCTAATGGGAAATCTGGTGATCGTCTCCATCCTGACCCTCCTGGGCAACCTCCTTGCTGATATAGGCTATGCGCTTGCCGACCCCAGGATAAGGACCGGCATACAATCGGGGGATTGACACGTGCCATGAATCTTTTGGTCTTGGGTAAAAAGGTACGTGTTAAGGTCCCGGGCAGAGGCGGTTGGCTGGCAAGTTTTGCCGCCAATCCGTTGGCCATAGCAGGGGCCTTCGTGGTGGGAGGGTTGTGCCTGGTAGCCCTTCTGGCCCCCTGGGTGGCCCCCTATGATCCCCAGGCAATAGATACCTGGCACATACTTGAGGCCCCTTCTTCTGCACATCTTCTGGGAACCGACTCCCTGGGCAGGGACTGTCTGTCGCGGTTGATTTACGGCTCCAGGATATCCCTGCTGGTAGGCGTGGTGTCCGTTGGCATCGCCACCTCCATCGGAACCGTGCTCGGTGCCTTGGCCGGTTTCTATGGCAGGTGGGTGGACAGCCTGATCATGAGGCTGGTGGACATAATGCTCTGCTTCCCCACGATCTTTTTGATAATGGCGGTCATAGCCTTCCTGCAGCCATCTATCTGGAATATCATGGCGGTCATAGGGTTGACTGGATGGATGGGGGTGGCAAGGCTTGTGAGGGCCGAGTTCTTGAGTCTCAGGCAGAGGGATTTCGTGCTTGCTGCAAGGATATCGGGCGCATCCAGCCTGAGGATTGCCTTTCACCACATCCTGCCCAATGCCATTGCACCGATCCTGGTGGCTGCAACCTTGGGGGTTGGAGGGGCGATACTTACTGAAAGCGCCTTGAGCTTTCTGGGTATAGGTGTACAGCCTCCTACCCCAAGCTGGGGCAATATGCTGACGGAGGGTAAGGACAACCTTGAGATAGCATGGTGGCTGTCGGTCTTTCCTGGTCTTGCAATTCTGGTAACGGTGCTGGGCTATAACTTGCTGGGTGAGGGCCTTAGAGATGCGCTGGATCCAAGAAGCAGGGAGGGATAGACCTCCTTGTATCAACGGGCGTTTTGCTCCTCGGCCGATCTGCCCCTGGGCCTTTTTTTACCTAAAAGCCATACCATCAGGATGCTTAGCTCATAGAGTAAAAGTAACGGGCCTGCCAACAATACCTGGTTCATCACGTCCGGTGTCGGCGTGATTATCGCTGCGGCAATAAATATGATGAGTATGGCATACTTCCGGTTTTTTCTAAGCATCCTGGCATCGATGATCCCGATGAGGCCCATAAATACCATGAGGATCGGCAATTCGAAGGCAAGGCCGAAGCCCAGGAGGAGCTTGACCGTAAGCGAGAAGTATTCACTCATGTTGGGAAGGAGCTTCAGCCATTCCCCGGTATAGCTTGCAAGGAACCGGAAGGCAGCAGGAAACACGACCATGTATCCGAAGATCCCACCGCCGACGAAGAATACAGAGGATGCCACCACAAAGGGCAGGGCCCATCTCTTTTCGTGTTCGTAGAGGCCGGGGGCGACGAATGCCCACATCTCGTACAGGATTACCGGGCTTGCCAGAAAAACACCGCAGGTAAGGGCGAGCTTGATGTAGGTGAAAAATGCCTCTGGATAGGAGGAGAAGATCAGGGGGGTGCCGCGGGGAAGCACCGCCCGCAGGGGCTGGGACAGGAATGCGAAGATAGGCTCTATGAATGCATATGAAACTGCAGAGGCGATCCCAACCGCCACCACACTGATTATGAGCCGGTTACGTAGCTCCCTAAGGTGTTCGCTAAGGCTGATTTCAGAGGCAGGGTTAGTAGTCATAATACCATTTCTGGCTATTCAACACCTCTGCCCCAGATTCGGTTATCAAGATCATGTTTTCGAGCCTTACCCCACCTAGCTCCGGCAGGTATATGCCTGGCTCTACCGTGACCACGTTGCCTGACTCGAGCCTTTTCCGGGATCTTGGGGAGAGGGTTGGAGCCTCGTGTACCGCAAGCCCCACTCCATGGCCCAGGCTGTGTACAAATTCTGCCCCGTAGCCGGCGGCCTTTATTGCCTTCCTCGCTACCAGGTCCGCCTCCCTGCCTGTAATGCCTGCCTTGAGTGCCTTTTGGGCCAGGGCCTGGGCCCTTTTCACCACTGAGTAGATCTCCTTGAAGGGCTCCATGGGGGTACCCAGAAAGATCGTACGCGTCATGTCAGAGCAATGACCAGACACTTTTGCCCCCATGTCCACGATGACAGGCTCGCCTGCCCGGATCCTTCTATCGGTTGGTACGGCATGGGGGAGAGCGGCATTGGGTCCGGATGCCACGATAGGGTGAAACGAAGGTCCATCAGCCCTTTCCCAGAGGCACTCGAGTATCTGTAACGCAATCTGTTTTTCCGTCATGCCTTCCTCGATACCTTGCCATATCTCATCAAAGACCTCTTCAGCCGCCTGAATGGCTTTCTTTATAAGCGTATATTCCGAAGGGTCCTTGCGTGCGCGGATTTTTTCTATCCTGCCACCCACTGCCAGGAGATCCGTCCCCGGCAGGGCCTTTTCAAGCTCGTGGAACCTTTGGCATGTAAGGAATGCGGCTTCATAGCCGATACGTTTCAGGGGGATCTGCCTTGACAACCTTTTCAGTATGCCGGCTAGTCCCCTTTTATATGTCTTAACCGTCCAGCCCGGGGCCTCCCGCTGGGCACTTTCGAGATAACGGCCATCGGTCAGTATCATCTGTTCTTGCAGTGTGATGAGAAGTGCCCCGGCTGATTCGTTCAAGCCTGGATCTTCAGCAGAAAAGCCGCTGAGGTATCTTCTGTTTTCAGGGCATGTGATGAGAAAGGCATCGAGGTGCCTTGCCCTTATTATCGCCCTCATTCGGTTAAGTAAGCTTGTTTTGAAGCTGTCAATCATAATCTGTTCCACAATTTTCTTGCATTACGCTACAGAGTTGTGTAGCACTCTATCTGTCTGCTCAAGATGACGTTGACCTTGGCAGCTTAAACCAATATCATTTTTAATTCAAAGACATGAACGATAAAAGACATATTCCCATAGAAGAACGCGTGATCTTTGCCCTGGATGTATCTACGGCCACTGAGGCAAAGGAATGGGTCGAAAGGCTCGGCCCTGAGATAGGGTTTTTCAAGGTGGGATTGCAGCTGTTTCTCGGTGCCGGTTTCCCTATCGTCGATTGGATTGTCGAAAGGGGCTACAAGGTAATGCTCGACCTGAAATTCTTTGATGTGCCGAAGACGGTAGAACTGGCCGTAAAACAGCTCCATGGCCACGGTATCACCTATGCAACGGTACATGGAAACGCCTCTATCCTTGAGGCGGCTTGTCGTGCCAAGGGGGATCTAAAAATTCTTGCGGTTACGGTACTGACCAGCTTCGGGGAGGAGGACCTGCGCCAGATGGGGCTTTCTGGAACGATCGAGGACCTCGTATGCCTCAGGGCCCAAAGGGCCTTGAAACTAGGATGCGACGGGGTTGTGTCGTCTCCACTGGAGGCCTCGAGGCTCAGGGATCGGTTTGGAGAGAAGTTCTTCGTAGTTACACCAGGCATACGCCCGGGCAAGAACCTGGAGGTGGCGCAGGATGACCA
>JAJRZR010000077.1 GCA_024275145.1 Deltaproteobacteria bacterium
ATAACCACAAAAAGGCCACGTTCAACCAAAGGGAACTGGGACAGGATTTCGATACATTTGCCAGCGGGCTCAGGGCGGCATTGAGGCAGGCCCCAAATGTAATCTTCGTTGGTGAGATACGGGACAGGGAGACCATTGAGATCGCCCTCAATGCGGCAGAGACAGGTCATCTGGTTTTCAGTACCGTTCATACGGTAAGTGCGGGGCATACGATCAATCGCATACTCGGCATGTTCACTACCGATGAAGAGCGTCAGGTCAGGTTCAGGCTGGCAGACACCATGAGATGGGTAGTAGGCCAGCGTCTACTTCCAAGGAAGGAAGGGGGACGGGTGGCCATCTTCGAGATCATGCAGAACAATATAAGGGTAAAGGATTCCATCATCAACGGTGAGAGGGAGGGCAAGACCTTCTACGAGATCATGGACGGCGGGCAGGCATACGATATGCAGACCTTTGACCAGCACATCATAGAGCTCTTCCGGGACGGCATCATAGATGAAAAGGTGGCCTTGGCCTACGCGAGCAGCAGGGCAAAAGTCAGACAGGGAATGGATCTGGTCAAGGCATCCAGGGGAGAGGAGACCTCTGACATCGGGGACCTCAAGATAGACCTGGAATGGCATGAAAAGAGACCATAGGGGAAAGCCATGGAGGTAATCTGCACTGGTTGTTCAAGACGTTACAAGGTGGATGATAGCAAGATCCCCCCAGGGGGCGTGGCCTATCTGGCCTGTCCTAATTGTAAGGAGAAAATAGAGGTCAGGTCCAGGACTGCGGAAAAGGCGGACAGGCAAAAGGGGCCACCGGATAGTACAGGCATTGGCAGGAGGGCTACCTCTGGCTTTGAGTTTTTTGAGCCTGGAACCAGGACGGCATTGGTATATTGTCCACAATCGGAGGCACGGGATGAGATCATAAAGGGGTTGTCCTCCATGGACTTTGAGGTCAGGAGGGTGTCAAACGTGGAGGATGTGCGTTCAAGGTTGAGGTACCATCAATACGACCTCGTGGTATTGTACCAGCAGGGGCCCGATCCTGAAGAATATTTATTAGAAATCCTGCGATATTTCAATTCGTTGCCAATGGAGGTAAGGCGCCACATATTCCTCGTGTATATATATCTTTCTGGTAACCGGTTTGATTCGATGCAATCGTTCTCATTGGGGGTGGATATGACCCTTGGCCCCCTGGATGTGGCATCGCTCCCAAAGTTGTTGTACGAAGGCCTTGATGGCAAGGATACAGCATACCGGATCTTCTTTGAATGTAGAAACAAGGTGGATGAAGGGATATTCTGAACCTTTTTGCATTGCAAGCATGCCTGTGTAGCCGCTTGTTGACCCCACTGATTTCTACAACTCAGCTCGTGTAATCCCTGCTGCCTTTTCATGCGAATTCCGTCCTGCAGGGGCCTTGCTTCAATGCTGGACCTTGATACGGCACGTGGTATCCAGGCCATGCCTTCATGCTGATACCGGTACGGGGGTGGTGTCTTCTAATCAATCCCATTTATCCCAAATTATGCACTTCAAATGCTTAATAAATAGGATTGCCTTAAAATCACAAGATGTTATAAGCAAATCAACCTTCTCTTCGGTTCACCCAAAAGGTGCATCAACTTCTCAACGAAATCATCCAGCAGTTGAAGCCGCAAGAGGCTCGCAAATTTGCCGAATTTACTGCGTTGCAGGGCAGTTGAAGTACACAGACACGTCTACGTGTCCTTCCGCCTTGCATCTTCGGCAAACTTGCAAGTTTCATAATCCGGGTTTGTGACTTGAATTTGAGCCAGTTGAGGTTAATGTGAAATCCCTTAAGGGTAAAGTGTGTACTTTCTCAGGAGGTATTTCCAGCCCCTGGGGCAGCATCAGGTGTTATACGGGTCGCATGAAGATTAGGGATAGGATCTTAAAAGGAACTGGCTATCAAATGGACAGCAACCCTATCAACCGGCGTACGTTTCTCTGGATTGTTGCGGGAACAGGACTTGGTCTTGTGAGTTCAGGCAGGGCAGCAGGCGCTGCCAACAAGGCAGGCGCTTCAGGATCAGGGCATGCCAGGTCCTTGACCTCGGGACCCAAGGACTACAAACGGCTGGTGGGAAGCCTCGAAGGTTTTTCAGCCGCCTTGGTGCAAGAACACGTCCGGATTTACAGGGAATATTATTATGAGTTCGAAAGGGAGAATGCCAGGGATAGGTTCATCGATCTGGCTACATCGGATTCCTTGAACAGCAATTGGAGGGATCATTGCCATGCCTGGTTGAATCTGAGGAATGCTCTCGTACTCCACGAAAACTATTTCGATGCCCTTACCCCGCTTTCCATGGACCCTGGGGATAGGCTAAAAAGGGCGTTGACGGACGCCTTTGGTTCCTTTGACCAGTGGTGGGTAAAATTCAGGGCCACTGCCTTGGCGGTTCAGGCATGGGCGGCGTTGGTCTGGGACGAGATGCTCGGCCGTCCTGTGGTGATTGGTATAGACAATTCCAATCAGTGGGCAATCGGATCGAGTCCGCTCCTTGTGGTGGATATGGCCGAACATGCCTATTGTCTTGATTATGTTGGACGCCCCGTGGCATACCTGGATGCATGGCGCAAGAGGGTGAACTGGAAGGTTGTAGAAGCACGGCTGCTCAAGGTTGCAAGATCATAATCCTGCGTATACCCTTACAGGACAGCGCATCCGTCGTGTTGCTGGCACCCGAAGTACTGTGGGATGCGCCCTCGTGCCCCCCGCCTTGCATCCAACCCTGTAAGCGGATGTGAATCAAGAGGTCATGCCGATATCTACGATTTACCCTGTGAATAGTTGCAATCCAGTGATCATGAAGGCAGATTTGATGAAACGGAGGTGGACATGCAAGTTCGCAAGGCAGTAATACCTGTAGCTGGCCTGGGGACCAGGTTCCTGCCGGCGACCAAGGTCATACCCAAGGAGATGCTCACCGTGGTGGACAGGCCAACTATCCAGTACATAGTCGAAGAGGTGGTAGCCTCTGGCATAAAGGAGGTAGTATTGGTCACAGCCTCGGGGAAATCCGCCATAGAAGACCACTTTGATTATTCCTTCGAGCTTGAGACCTTTCTGTCACAGAAGGGGAAATTGGATCTCCTGAAGGAGGTTCGCCATATCTCTCGTCTCATCGAGGTGGTTTCCGTGCGCCAGAAGGAGCCATTGGGCCTGGGACATGCGGTCAAGGTGACAGAGCCGGTCATTGGTGACGAGGCCTTTGTCGTGGTGCTGGGTGATGACCTGGTGGAAAGCGAGGTTCCATGCGTTTTCCAGATGCTTAAGGTGTTCGAGAGGGTGAAGGAGGCAGTGGTGGCGGTCCAGCAGGTGCCAGCTAATGAGATTCACCGGTATGGGATCGTGGAAGGGGAGGAGGTGGAAAAGGGCGTATACCGGGTGGAGAGGCTTATTGAGAAGCCCGAACCAGGGACCGTCCGGTCAAACCTCGCGGTCATAGGTCGTTACGTGCTTCGCCCCGAGATCTACGGCTGCCTTGACCGTACCCTGCCCGGTGTGGGTGGTGAGATACAGCTTACGGACGCACTGGATATCCTGCGCAGGGACAGGGAACTCTATGCCTATGAATTTCAGGGAAGGCGTTTTGATGCCGGTGACAAGTTTGGTTATCTTCAGGCCACGGTAAACTATGCCCTGGACCACCCTGAACTGGGTGGCATCTTCAAGAGATACCTCATGGACCTGGTCAAGGGGCTTGATGCCTGATGCCTCGTTTGTAAACATAGTTGTCCCGCTTCCTTTAAGTGGCCCTTTGACATACAGGTGGCCGTTTGCCAGCACCAGGCCGGTAAAAGGCTGCCGGGTGCTGGTGCCTGTCGGCAGGAGACAGGTTGTCGGCCTTTTGTGGGACCCGATATCCAGCCCGCGTATTGAAGAAGGCAGGTTGAGGCCGGTGGTCTCCGTTCTGGATTCTTTCCCCATCCTTTCTGCGCAACTCCTTGATTTTTATGAATGGGCGGCCTCCTATTATTTCTATCCTTTGGGATTGGCTCTTTCTGAGTCTCTTCCTCCGGGTTTTTTTTCTGCCAGGAAGAAGGTGGTCGAGAAGATAACCTCAAGGCCGGTAAAAGAGACGGGTTCCAGGTTGAGGCTGGATACCTGGGAATCAGGTGGTGATTTCCTGCTCACCAGCCAGCAAAGGGGATGTATAGAAGAGGTTTGCCACCTGATCGAAGAGTGCAGGTTCCACCCTGTGCTGCTTCATGGGGTGACAGGAAGCGGGAAAACGGAGGTCTACCTTCAGGCTACCCGATATTGTCTGGCCAGGGGCAAAAACGTCCTCGTGCTCGTGCCCGAGATAGCGATGACCGCCCAGGCCGTGGGCATATTCAATGACCGCTTTGGCGACTACGTGGCTGTGCTTCACAGTGGCCTTACCGATTCACAAAGGAGGGATGAATGGTGGAAGATCAAAAGGGGCAAGAAACGTATAGTAGTGGGGACCCGTTCAGCGATCTTTTCACCTGTTTCCGACCTGGGTCTGATCGTGGTGGATGAAGAACACGATCCGTCCTATAAACAGGAAGAAAAATTCCGTTACAACGCCCGTGATCTCGCCTTGGTTCGTGGGAAAATGGATAAGGCGGTCGTGGTCCTTGGCTCGGCCACACCCAGCCTTACAAGTTTTTTCCACGCAATATCAGGGAAATATCAACTGATCAGTATGAAAGACCGCGTTGCAGAGGCGGTTCTTCCGTGCGTCACTCTCATCGACAGGCGTAAAAAAGAGGGCGTCTCTAAGGTGAAAGGTGGTGGCAGGTCGCGTACAAGCAAGGTTTCCTGGCTTTCGGATCGGCTCAAGGAGGCGATAGGCGAAACCTTGGCAAACAGGGAACAGGTCCTGATATTCCTGAACAGACGGGGTTTTGCCACGTATGTCTTCTGCCCTGAATGTGGTCATGTATTCAGGTGCCCGAACTGTGACGTGTCTTTAACATGGCACAGGGAGCTTGGGCAGCCCAATACCTATGCCGGCAACGGTGTCCTGTGCTGCCATTATTGCGCCGCAAGATATCCGGCCCTGCCGGTATGTCCGGTATGTAATGGCCATGCGATAAAGGCCAGGGGATACGGCACGGAGAGGGTTGCCAACGAACTTGCCAGGATGTTTCCCGATGCCCGTGTTTCCAGGCTGGACCGTGACATCTCCTCCAGCAGAAAGAGGATTGAAGAGATATTGAAGGGCTTCCGGTCAGGGGCTATCGATATACTGGTGGGTACCCAGATGGTGACCAAGGGACATGATTTCCCTGGTTTGACCCTGGTAGGGGTGCTATGGGCAGACATGTCCCTCAATGTTCCTGAATACAATGCAGCAGAGAGGACCTTTCAGCTCCTTACGCAGGTAGCGGGAAGGGCAGGCAGGGGAAGAAGGCCCGGCAGGGTGCTGATCCAGAGTTTCATGCCCGATCATTACGCAATAACCCTTGCCAAGGGGCATGATTTCCCTGGTTTCTTCGACAAGGAGGTAAAGATCAGGCAGGAGCTTGGCTATCCACCCTTTGGACGCATGATAAACCTGAAGTTGTCAGGCAGGAAAAAGGCAGCAGTAGAGGAAAGTGCCAGGCGATGCGGCGTATTGGCCAGGAAGGTGGTCCCTCGAACATTGGAGGGGGGGGAGGGGGTAGAGGTCCTGGGTCCTGCTCCGTCGCCAAGGGCAAGGATCAAGGGAAGATACCTGTATCAGGTGCTTCTGAAGTCGTCACGCCTTAATGGCCTTCGCCTGACGTGCCAGGCAGTCTTGAAGAATCAGGCTGAACTCGTCCTGCCAGGGGTGCGTTTGGAGGTGGATGTTGATCCCCAAAGCCTTACATGATAATTCAACCCTAAGTGTCCACAGGCTATTTTTCCAGGCACTCTGTGAAGACTCGGGACACGGGCTGATAGAAGGAGACCGGCCATGTTTAACCCTTGCAGGGGAGAGGGGAGATTGAATGGCAGATCAAGATAAAGGCAATACTAAAAAGGAGGACGTAAGATTTATCGCGGCCATGTTGTTCTTGACCGTCCTTTTCTCGGTACGTAAGGGTGAGGTGTTGGATATGATACTTGATACACTGCGTGCCGTTTTTGTGTGCATATTTTATGGTGTCGGTACGGTATTTTTGATAATCGGTATCACAAAAAAGGCCTTCAAATATAACCCCACCAGGATACAGATCATAAAATGGGCCGCGGCGCTGGCTGCATTTTTTGCAGTAAGCCAGTTTGTGCACGAGGGGTTTCTCATGTTGACCGGTCAGATGCCAAGGTGATGAGGGGGGTCCTTGCCCCTCGTCTTTCCATGGCATGGATCTTGGCAAGTCGTTGGTGTGGCGTAAATGGTAAGGAAATGCCGAAGTGGATGTAATTGCCTGGCTGGGGGGTTGACAAAGGCAGTAAGTACCATCATAATGCCTCCACTCAAAACGTGCCGAGATAGCTCAGTCGGTAGAGCAGTGGACTGAAAATCCTCGTGTCGGTGGTTCGATTCCGCCTCTCGGCACCATGAAAATCAAGGGGCAGCCTTTGGCTGCCCCTTTTTGCAGGCGGTGTCTGTCTGCCAGGTAATCAGTTGCAACCAGGTTAGCTCCAAGTTGATCTTTCCAGGCTTATACCTCCTGTAGTGTTACGAATTTTAATGCGTGGGTGGTGCACTTGGTGACACAGGCAGGTTTCAACCCCGTGTCTATTCTGTCCATGCAGTAATCACACTTGACCGCCTTGCCGGTATCAGGGTTGAATTGTGGAATATGCCATGGACATGCGCCTTCGCAGGCCATGCAGCCAATACACCTGTCATATTCTATAAACACTATCCCGTCTTCACGTTTTTGCATGGCCCCTGTGGGACATACGGGCACACAATAGGGCTCTTCACAGTGATAACAAGACCTGAAGTGGAATTCGGTCTTTGGCACCCCCTTTATAGCTATCAGGGGTTCATGGCTAATTTCACAGAGGATCGGTCCCACTGGAAGCCCCTTGTTGGTTTTGCAGTGGACTTCACACCCATGACAGCCTATACAGCGCTTGGAATTGAGATAGATGGTATATTTATTCACAGCTCGACCCTCCTTCTTGGATTCCGCGGGCTCCGGCGAATGATCACGAATTTTTCACACAGGCACAGCCCCCCTCCTGCCTGGTCCATAAGTTGGAGTAGCCCTTCCTGGAGTTTCTGGTCACTCATTCCGGAATGATACGCCCTGCTTTGCAAGGGAACCTGCCTTCCGAAACCGTGCACCGTATAGGCGGCCTCGGGATGGATGAACTCCGTGACGTGAGCCCTGACGGTGCCCTTTTGGCTGTCGCCTATGACATCTACCCAGTCACCATTCTTTATGCCAAGTTTGCTGGCTACCCGTTTGTTGATCCAGAGGGTGTTTTCTGGCATGAGTTCATGGAGGAGCGGGTTGTTTATGGTATGCCCATGGGCATGTACGGGTGATCGGCCAAAGATTAGCCTTACTCGGCCCTTTGGAGGCCTTTGCGGGCTTTCATACTCCTTGAGGGAGGGAATGCCTGCCTCGGTAAGAACCTGGCTGACGAACTCGATTTTGCCAGAAGGGGTTTTGAACCTGCCATCGAGGTTTTCCCTGTCATACATGATTGGTTTGTCGGTCAGTGAAACAAATCCGTCCCTTTGGAAATCTTCAATCCTGTAGCCGGTCGGCTCAAGCTGCCACTGCCATAGTTCTTCGATACGGTTGTAGGGAAAATATTGGCCTATCCCCAATCTGTCGGCCAGGAGCTTGTAGATTTCCCATCCTGGCTTTGTGTTGAACTTTGGATCCACAGCACGTTGCCTGAGTATAAACCTGGGCTTGGGCCCCTTTTGGGTAACTATCTGGGTTTCCCGCTCAAGATACATGGATTCAGGGAGTATCACGTCGCTGTACCATCCGAATTCACTATAGTGGGTGTCTACCGACACCAGGAGTTCAACATTCTCGAGGGCCTCTTTCTGTGCGTTTATGTCAGGGAAACATGTAAATGGATCGTGTCTGTGGCAGATTACCGCCTTGATAGGATATGGGTCACCGGTGATCATGGCGTCATAAAATAGGTGGAACAACCCCGGTCCCTTGTCAAAGTGTTTGTAACGCCAACCGACCCCATCGGCCCTTTTCTCATCGGGTTTCGGTACCTGGGCGTCAAGGCTTCTGAGTCCCTTTACACCGCAATCTGCCGGCCCCTTTGCAAACTGTTGGCCCCCAACCACCTCTATGTTACCCATGAGCACATTGAGTATGTGAAGCGCCCTGCTGGCATAAAAGGAATCCTTGTACCTGGACAGCATCCAGCCGGGATGGAAGATGACCCTGGGCCTCTGGATGGAGATTTCCTCCATGAATTGTTTGAGCTTGTTCAGTTTTATCCCGCATTCCTTGGCGGCCCATTCCATGGTATACGGCTCGATGAACGCCGCAAGCTCGTCGAAGCCCGTGGTATAACGTTCAATGAAGTCCTTATCGTAGATGCAATCCTTTATGACGCCGTGTATCATGCCGAGCGCCAGGGCATAATCGGTGCCAGGCCGGACCTGGAAGAACCGCGTGGCCTTTATACCTGTTATCGTTTGGCGTACATCGACATATGTAAGGCTTCCGCCGTTGTCCAGCATGTCCATGACTTGGTTTGCCTCTGCTATTCTCAGAGAGGCCAGGATGTTTCGTCCAAAAAGGACCAAATGCCTTGCGTTCTTGATATCGTAGATGAAGCCCTTCCTGCCAAGGCCGTAAAGGGATTTGCTGGCGTGGTGGACGTTTCTGCCGCAGCCGCTGTCGTGATTGGTGAAATTTGGAGACCCCAGGCCGTGGATGAAGGCCTTGTAGAGATCCATGAATGGCCCCCCACGGCAGCTCAACATTATGCTCCTGGCACCGTATTTTTCCTTTATCTTGTTCAGCTTGTCCGCTATGTAATCAAGGGCCGTGTACCAACTGACCGGTTCCCATTTGCCAGCTCCCCTTCCGCCCTTTCTTATCAAAGGTTGCTGTGGCCGTTCCGCATCCTTTAGAAGCGCCATGCCGGCAGATCCCTTGGCGCAGAGCGCCCTGCCCAGGAGCTTGGGGCTTCCCTCGAGCCATTTTACCTCCCCATCTTCCACTTCTACCCTTATAGGGCAACGGACGGAACACATACCACACATGCTCCAAACTGTTCGCTTCATGTTGTATCCTCCGATAATCTTACAAACATGTTATAGGTTAATTATTTAACATATAGAAAAGACTTTCTAGGCAAAAGTAGAATAAGAGCATAATTTCACAAACAACCATCCTAATTAATTATCTATCCAATTCTTGAACACGTCAAGGGCCTGGTTAAATAAAAGGGAATGAAAACGAATAATTAAGTTAATAATTTCACATCCTGACTCAGCGGGATCCCATGTTGCACTCAGCCTGATGTATCCAGGCCACGGGCATCCCTTTTAAGGCACCTCGACTGGTGCAAATCAGGATGCTGTGCTATGAAACCGTCCGGTTGTCCACCGCTGGCCAAAGAAGGTCTCAAGATATGTATTTCACAAGAATGAAGAGGGACTGGGAAGCCCTGCCGAAGGCAGGTGGGGGTGCGGATGGCATGGGATCTTCCCCTGCTAGAAGCTCCTTATCCGGCCGCAGTCGGGACAGATCCATGTCACGCCATTGCTCATTCCCCACATGTTTTCCCTGAGGCAATCGTCACATATCTGGAAGCCGCATGGACAGTTCCAGCAAAAGGGCATGTCCCGTTTGCACAGGTCACACTTGAAGGAGCCAGGGTGTCCCCATCTCGATTTTCTTTTAGGGTGGTGTCTTGGTAGCGGGTTGCGTTTCTTGTCTTTTTCCATCTAGGC
>JAJRZR010000078.1 GCA_024275145.1 Deltaproteobacteria bacterium
ATGCCCGGAAGACGGATCAAGATCCAGCTGCTCCTGCACCAGGATGGAAAGACCGTTTATGGACTTCCTCATGTCCGCAACCCCAACCACCAGATATACCTTGAGACCAGAAAGGTACGGGAACATCACAGGGCCAGGAGGATGGAAACAAGCCTTGCCAGCGTGGTGGATGAAAACCAATCTCCCACCTCGATGGCAAACCGGCCACCGAGATCGAGCACGAGATCCACTCCCCTGCTGCCATGGTGACTTCCTCCCCACGAAAGATAGATTCCATTCACCATGACATGGTGACATGCCCGCACAGGACCGGGTAGGTGGGGTTTAATTAGCGCTTACACGGGTATCTCTACTTTCTCAGGCTTGTCTATCCAACATTGCAGTATTGGCATAGAGATATAGGTCCGATCATGGAGCTCCTGTTGGATTTCCTTCAAAAACTTCACATCACATGCAGCATTCTTCTGTAAGTACCCACAGGATGCCGTAGGTACAAGACCCCTACAATCCATTACCCCAAATCTTCCAAGACCTGCCCCCTTGATACCGAGACATGGCCCTGATGAAGGATATATCTCCACGATAAAATTGAGATTAACCTTTGACAATTGATTAATATTTTTTATATCTTAGTAAAAAAATTTGTAACCGATCGCGGGCTTCGCCCAAGCCATTTTAATATAAACCAACATTTTACCAGTGCCCACAGGATGTCGTAGATGCAAGAATGCGCTACCTCCTGGACACTTATGAAAAAATTGCGAGGGGAAGCCATAATATCCTGAACATATGGAAATTGGCGACTGCCTGAAACAGGGCTACCATAATGTTTGTTCAAGGCCTGCCTTCAGGCTTTTGTGCATTGAGGTCGATAAATGAAAGGACTGAAAAAATACAAAAAGGAGGGCGGTTGCGGTTACAATCCTGTGAACACGTAGGCCCTAAGGATTTAATGAAAAAGAAAACAGGCACTTGTCAGAATATTTCAAGACACCCTGGCACCATACAGGCATATACCAAGACCATGGACTGGGAAAACATCTTTCAAGCTATCGGCAATCCCACCCTCATTCTTTCACCTGATCACACCATTCTTGCCGCCAATCATGCCGCCCTCTCTACCATCGACAAGGAGGAAAAGGGCATAGTCGGTGAGAAGTGCTACAAACTGTTTCACAATCTGGATCATCCTCCAGAGGGTTGCCCCCTGATATCAATGGTAGAAAACGACTCTGCACGTAAGATTGAAACGGAAATGGATGTCCTGGGACACACATTCCTCGTATCCTGTACGCCCATTCGCAACGATGATGGACACATCGAAAAGGTGATACATATCGCCACGGACATAACGGAACGCAAGAAGACCGAAGAGGCGCTCAAGGAAAGCGAGGAACGATACCGGGATCTTTTTGAAAACGCAAACGACCTCATCCAGGTCATAAATCCGGACAAGACCATTGCCTACGTCAACCGTGCCTGGCGAACCACGCTGGGCTATACGGAGGAGGACTTGCCGCACCTGCGCCTGACGGACATCGTACATCCTGATTGCAGGGAAAAATGCAGCAGCCTTTTCCAACGTCTCATTTCCGGGGAACCCATTTCAGGGGTCGAGGTCCAATTGCTTACAAAGGATGGACGGAAGGTGGTGGTTGAGGGAAACTGCAACTGCCGCATGAAGGATGGCAAGCCCGTGTCTACTAGGGGCATCTTCAGGGACATAACCCAAAGAAGGAAGGCAGAAAAGGCGCTCGACAGGCTCAGGCACCAACATGAGCTCATATTGAATTCGGTTGGAGAGGGCATATTTGGCCTTGACATAGATGGAAAATTCACCTTTGTAAACCCGGCGGCCGTGTCAATGCTTGGATATCAAAGGGACGAAATGATCGGTTCCGCCTGCGGTGACATACTCACTCATGGAGGGCATGCGGCAAGGCGCCCCCCAAGCAAAGAATGTGCCATAGCAGCCACCTACATGGATGCCCAGACCCATTATGGCTATAACGAGGTGTTCTGGAGAAAGGACGGGACCCCCTTCCCGGTGGAATACGTAAGCACACCGATTCGAGAGAACGGGGAACTCATAGGGGCCGTGGTTTCCTTTCGAGACATTACCGAGCGTAAGGAGGCAGAAAAGGAAAACGCAAGGATGCAGGCCCAGCTCCTCCAGGCCCAGAAGATGGAAGCGGTCGGGACCCTGGCCGCAGGTGTCGCACATGATTTCAATAACCTTCTTACAGCTATCCAGGGCTACGCCGACATAGCATTGTTACGCCTAAAACACTCTGACGACCTGTACAAAAATATAAGTTGTATAAGCACGGCATGCGCCAAGGCGGCTGACCTCGTGAGGCAGCTATTGCTCTTCAGCCGTAAACAACCCATGGACCTTCATCTGGTCAATGTGAACAACATAATCGAAGGCCTTTTGAAGATGCTGGACCGGATAATAGGGGAAGACATCAAGATCGAGGTAAAGCTCGATCCCCTGGCATACAACGTAAAGGCCGACCCGGGACGGATTGAACAGGTCATCATGAACCTTTCGGTGAATGCAAGGGATGCCATGCCCGAGGGCGGCAAGATCACAATAAGAACAGACAACATAAGCCTGGATGAAAGGTACTGTTCTGCCATTCCCGATGCCAAGCCCGGAAGATATCTTCGACTGACCATTCAAGACACCGGTATAGGCATGGACAAGGAAACCCTGGAGCACATATTCGAGCCGTTCTTCAGCACAAAAAACACCGGCAAGGGAACCGGTCTGGGCCTCTCAGTAGTATATGGAATAATCCGCCAACACCACGGTTGGATCAATGTATACAGCGAACCAGGCCACGGTTCCTCCTTCAGGATCTACCTGCCTGCCGTATCCGAGAAATTGCGGGACAAGCGTAAAAAGGATATGAAATCCATAATTGCCAAGGGAAACGGTGAACGCGTCCTTGTCGTCGAGGATGAAAAACTCGTGCGGGAAATGGCGGCAGGAGGCCTATCTCAAAACGGTTACCAGGTATCATCGGCAAATTCCATCAAGGAGGCCTTGGAATTGTTTAAGAAACAGGGCCAGAATTTCGATCTTGTATTCAGCGACGTGGTCCTACCCGATGGAAACGGACTGCACCTTGCAGACAGGTTGATTCAGATGAAAAAGGGTCTGAAGATACTTATGACCAGCGGCTACACGGATGAAAAATCACGATGGACGATCATAAAGAAAAGGCGATTCCCGTTTCTCCAGAAGCCCTATTCCATCCCAGAGCTACTCAATGCCATTCACAGGGTTCTTTCAGGATAGGATGCCATCGGGGAGTATTCCCTGTTCGTCCATGTCTTGCGGCATATACATCTTGACCGTCCTCCCTGGCCAGCAGTGCGATTCAAGGTGTCCAGAGTCCGCCCCCCATTGCACCAGGCGATGCATCCAAGGCCATGAAAAGACTGCGCCCTTGCGCTCAGCGAATGCTTGCATGATTGTACCGCAATTGATATAGTGTTATATATATTTAACACTAAAACCAATTATAAAGGATAAGGTTAAAAATATATTACATGCAACTCCTTCCGGAAGAAAGGCTCATGATGGAAACCTTGGGACTCAGGCTCAAGGAAGCGCGCATCAGGAGCCGACAGACCCAGGACGAGTTGGGGGCGCGCATAGGCGTATCCAGGCAGACCCTGGCCAGGATGGAAAAGGGCGATCCCACGGTATCTATCGGCAACTGGATTACCGCCAGTTCCATCCTGGGACTTCTGGATACATGGCAGGGCATCTTGAAGGAACCTGAGAACCCATTTGAAGAATACGACAGGAAACGGCAACACCTTGAAAGACTCAAGAAGGCACGGGTAAGGCTTGGGAATAACCGCTGAAATCAATCTATACGTATTTGTTTGCATGCCCGATGGTGAAATTGTACGGGCAGGCAGGCTGTTGGGTAGAAATCTCAATCATCCTGGCAGGCGCGAGGGGTTCTTCCAGTATGATACGGTGTATCTTACCCATCCCGGCGCCTTTGCACTTGATCCTGTTCACCTGCCCTTGAAAGATGGTGTCTTCAACGCCAACCGTCCAGAGACCGGGCTGCATTTCATATTCGAAGACGCCTTGCCAGACGCATGGGGCAGGCGCATCCTAGCAGGGAAAACAGGGCTTAGCCTCGATGCCCATTCACCGTTTCACTTCCTGGAGGCCCTTGGAGGTGGGGGCCTTGGCGCATTGATATTTTCCCCTGATATACAAGGTGCCTCACTGGAGGATTTCTCCATAGATTTCGAATCGTTGCACTCTGCCATGGAAGAGGCTGTCTTGGCCGAACAGGCCCTTACCGAATATACGGAGTTCAAGTACCTGATCTCCGGGGGAAGCTCTGCAGGGGGGGCAAGGCCCAAGGTCCTCGTTGGCCTGGACGGCAGGCACTTCATTGCAAAATTTCCCAGCGTCAGTGACCCACATCCCGAAATAAACGTGTACCTTGAGGCACTGGGCCTGGAATTGGGACGCAGGGCAGGCCTTGTCGTTCCTGATTTTTTCCAAAAAAGAATCGGTAAAAAGACCGTTCTCCTGGTGGAACGATTTGACATATCCCCTGATTCAGGCCGCCGGGCACTCGTAAGCTTCTGGGCACTTTCCGGCGTGGATGAATATCCTGACTTCATCACGTATTCAGACCTAGCTACCATCCTCAGACGTCACTCCTCCAACCCCAGGCAGGACCTGGAACTGCTATTCAAACAAATGGTCCTCAACATACTGATATGTAATAGCGACGACCACCTCAAGAACTTTTACATGATACGGACGGGGAACGGTTGGAGGCTCTCGCCGGCCTACGACCTGGTACCGAATATATGGCGTTTCGAGCAGTTGTTAAAGGTTGGCGGAAGACATGGGGATCTTACGGTCGAGGACGTCTTAGGGGAGGCAAAGGCCTTCGGTATTGGCCACAAAAGGGCCAGGATCTTGATGGCTGAAACGGCGGAAACGGTGAGGGATAACTTCTACAGACTATGGAACGACAGAATCGCACGGATACGCATCCCGGCCCTGGAACGTCTCAAGTCCGAAATAACAAGACGAATTAACAGATTCACCCATACATCCTGATCCCCTGGTTCATCGGCCCGTGAAACCGCAATGCCTCTCGAAGAGAGGCATGATCACGATGTTAATTGCTAAAAATCATAAAAAGTTCCCGACGGCCAGCGTTTATTTCTTCCATGCGCCTCACCCTTGGGGGAGGTATCCTTGATCTGGCAAAAACCTGCTGATCATGGACAAAGCTACCGGGCATCCCCTGGGTCACTTACCCGGCCCATGAACAACACGGTCCCGGTAACATCGTCACGTATCAGGAATATGAAAGGCCTGTCCAGTTTTATTTCGGCAGCTGGACTGGAGGGGACGCTGGTGAGTCCTACTGTAACCGCGGTTGCGGCAGCGGCCTCGGTGCCTTTTTCATCTACGGCAACAAATGCCTTGTGGAACACGTCGTTTATAAAGAGATCCCTTTCACCATCCATACCCGAAAAATCCGCAAGACGAGGATTGAAAGCATTTATCATGCCCATTGATTTCAGGGCATCCCTGATGGATTTTGAGCCCCAGGCGAACCTGAACCTTGGCATGATGATCTTTACCCTCTTACGGGAAAGGCTGCCTGTTATCTCGTTCAATCGCTGCCAATTCAAGTTCCTTTCGAACCTGTCGAATGCGTTGGAATAGGGAAGCAGGATAAGCATCGATACACGTCCACCATAATACGGAAGCTCCACCGCTTGATAGGGCTCGTAACCGGCGCCCGTACCGTAGGCAAGCCATCTGGTCTGTGACATCATGGGAACCGTTTCTTCGCGGCCGTCTACCAGATGAAATGTGCCCTCATGGGTGGCCGCCTCATCAAACTGGTAGAGCCATCCGGCCTTGAAGTAGACGGCATTTGCAAGGATTAACCTAGTATCCCGGTTTATGGCACCGGCAGGAATGAGGTCTAATATCCTGTCCCGGGTCTTTGAGGCAACCCATGTGTTGATCTGTTGTCTGGAACCATCCGGGTCGGATTCGAAATCAACGAGCCGCATTCCTGCGCCATAGTTTTCAGAGAGGGTATCGAGAAATTCCCTCAAAAAATGATGCCCCTTTTGACCCCATAAGGAATTTACGATATCCAGATGAAACCCTGTCTGGTTGCCATCATATTGCTGGATGTTGGAAGACTCTATGGCCAGATCCAGGGCATTGAAGGCCTGGTGGATCCCTTTCGCCGCCTCAAAATGCAGAGCAGATGCCATCTGCAGGGCCGTTTCGTTCCTGGCGCCTGCATAGACCATGGCCAGGGCAAGCGATATGCTATAAGGGGAGAAAAACAGGTTGCCCTGGTCCAGACGAAGCCGCCTGTAAAGGTCGAAGGCGAACTCGGTGTTGCCCCTTACCAGTTCATCGAGCTGGGCCTGGCTCACCGAGGGTGACAGGTCCCTGGGACTGGAAGAGTGTTCAGATGCCAATGTCCCACCCGGTGCATCTATCGTGCATTTTACCGAGGCACTTGCAATCCAGTTGTCTGGAATCGATGCATCCGCTCCGGTTTTGGCAAGGATCAACCCCCAGGCATAATTCCCCGTGGGGGCTCCCTCTGGAATGGAAAGAGCCAAGACAGGTGTTGGAGGAACGCTGGTCACCTGCCAATCGCTGAGCAATGGATAGGGGATATTGGGACCTGCCACCGTCAGATCCTTCTTGAAACAAAAGAAATTCCCCCCAGGCACCGCCATGGCGAGATACACGTCTGCCCTCTCCTGTTGTCCGCCAGGGGCCTGGACACCAACATAGAGTTCCATCATGTCACCAGGCAAGAAACTGTCCTGGTTGAGAGAGAGCAACAACCTGCCATCCCAGGCCATCGCCATGTTACCCATGCCGATGATGACCAGAACCAATATAGATACTATCGACAAGGACAAAATTCTCGATCCCCGCGATGTCATAGATCCTCCTCCTGTCACCAGGGGCCCTTTGCAGGGGCCTTCCGTCGTCACCTGTCAGCGAAAATCCCCTGCCTGCCCGATGCAATGTGTTCCCCGCGTCCTCGATGCATCCACACCATTAAAAAACGGGATTCCCCAGGGATTCCTACTACTTTATGACAGGTCCACATGTAAACGTCAAACCGACCAGACCTTCATGTACTCACCCTGGTTTATATGTACAGGCATTATTATAATTACAACGATTCCCCCCTGAAACCATTTTATTTTCAAGATACCGCGCCTTCTTGACACCACATTGTGGTAGTCTTAGGATATCAACCTGGATCAATACCTGTTTATATGAAAGGCTTAGAGAAAGGAGAAACAACTTGAAACGAAGACAAAGATTCACCCTGTTTCTTTTCATTGTTTTCATGCTGTCCATAGGCCGGGCAGCAGCTACTGAATTCAACTTTACCAGCGTAGATGGCAAAACCTACTCATCCGCCGATCTCAAGGGCACGCCCATAGTCCTACACATCGGCACACATTGGTGATGGAAATGCAAGGTAGAGGCCCCAGCGCTCGAGAAGGCGTACCAGGACTTCAAGCCAAAAGGCGTACTCCTTCTCGGTGTCTTTGTCTCCAACAGGGACAGTGACATCAAAAAATTCGCAGCGGCCTATCACCTGACCTTTCCGGTAGGAAAGGATAACGGAATCGCCAAGGCATTCAAAATAGTAACCATTCCAACCACCATCTTCATTGGCAGTGATGGGCGGGAAAAGGATCGTTACCAGGGCACCATAACCTTGAAGGAGCTGGAGGCCCGGATAAGACAATTACTTTAAGTGCTCAAAACGAAATACGAGGCCTTATCCCGAAAGACCTGTACAGGTTTTTCCAGTTACGAACACGACAACGGGTTCCTGTCTTGCCAGGTCACTTGCATCGGCAAAATACGCCCCTTACGGAGGAGGCATTTTCACGGTAAGATGAAAGAAAAGATCTCGAGCGGCGGGGCATTGCTTTCAGCCCTGGCCTATGCATTCTGTTGACAACTTCCCCTTGTCCTGGCCGGTTTCGGCCTGGGAAGTTTTACCTTTTCGATATGGATGGCAAGGTATCGGTGGGTCTTCTTATCCGCCACCTTTGTTTTTCTCGGCTTTGCGCACTGGCGAAATTGGCAAAACCGTGGCAAAACAGGTCCATGGAGCAAGGGTATACTATACGGAACTACTGTGCTCAGCCTGGCTCTCGTTGTGTATACTCTTCTTGCCCATTGACGAGAGAGCAGGCTGTATGACAGGCTTCCTATACGCCCTCTATGCGCCCCACAAGGCCTTGTAGACCACATCTCGACACAGGCCGCCGCGCCAATGGCAGGGTGTATCTTCGTGGTAACAGGAGAGGCAGCATGGCAGATATTCCCAGTCACCACTTGATCTATGGCACATGCATAGACTATATCACCGGTAGGGAAATCGTCGATACCGACGATGAACGCCTGCGCCAAGGGATTGCCAGATTCCTGGTGGAACAAAAGGGCTGGCCCAAATCGGCCATAGAGGCCAGGCGCACCATTGACACACTTTTTGCGGGCAATTTCGTCCAGTCCACCATAGATTTCGTGGTACGGCACAAGGGAAGACGCTTCATGATTGTACGATACGGCCCTGGATCCCTGGTGACAAGGGAAAGGCCCGCAATAGCCGCGGCCAGGGTTCTCGAGCCGGCCTATCGGATACCCCTGGCAGTGGTTACGAACGGTAAGGATGCGGTGGTGCTCGACACCTCTGACGGAAAGGTACTAGGAGAAGGACTTGAGGCCATTCCATCGCCAACCGAGGCAGAGGGGCTTGCCGAACGCCTTGGCTTCGAACCCTTCCCCGTGGAAAAACGGGAGCGTGAACTCAGGATACTGAATGCCTGTGACAAAGAGGTATGTTGTGCAGGTAGTCCGTGCCCAATACCAGGGGCGCCTGAAGGCTGAACAAGCCCCCGAAAAGGGAGATCCAAAGATCGAAGATTTCAGGTTCGACAGGATGGAGATAGCGGGTTCCCTTGGAGACCTGGGAACACTGCTACCCCTATCCATCGGGATGATTATCCTCAACGGCCTGTCCGCCACGAATGTATTTTTTACGATAGGGCTGTTCTATATCCTGGCCGGGCTCTATTTTCGCATACCCATGCCGGTTCAACCCATGAAGGTCATAGGCGCCTACGCCATTACCCTGGGCATGACCCCAAACCAGATCCTTTCTGCCAACCTGGAGATCGGGCTCCTGTTGATCGCCCTGGGCCTTACAGGAACGATCCGCATCATAGGCAACCTGGTACCAAGAAGCGTAATACGGGGCGTACAACTGTCTGTGGGTGTTACCCTCATGATAAAGGGTTTCAAACTGCTTGCCGGCCCTGAGCCGAACCTGAATCTTGAAGCCTTGGGACCGGTTCCCATTGGTATGATAATAGGATGCACCGGGCTCCTACTCACGTTTCTGCTACTCGACAACAAAAGGGCCCCGGCTGCCATTGTCATAGTGGGAGCTGGCCTGGCAACCGGCGCTCTCATGGGCAAGACGGCCATTGGAGTCAATCTGGCACCAGGTGTCCATCTGCCGTCCCTGCTCCCCTACGGTTTACCACATCCTACTGATTTCTATTTCGCCGCCCCCCTGGTCCTTGCCCAGCTCCCGATGACCATTGGAAATGCCGTGATAGCGAACACAGACCTCGCCCATAGTTGCTTCAAAGGAAAGGCAGGGCGCGTTACATGGAGAAGCCTCTCCGTGAGCCAGGGGCTGGCAGCGACGTTTTCTTTCTTTTCAGGGGGGATACCGATGTGCCACGGGGCAGGAGGGCTTGCAGCCCATTACCGGTTTGGCGCCAGGACGGCAGGATCGAACATGATCATTGGAGGGATATTCCTGGCCCTGGCCGTGCTGCTGGGCGAATCGTTGGTCAACATCTTGAAATTGCTGCCATTGTCCTTGCTAGGCGTGCTACTGGTCTTCGCCGGGGCGCAACTGTCGTTGATGATAAGGGATATGACATCGAGGACAGATATGTTCGTGGTAGTTACGATGCTTGGTATTGCGCTGGCGTTCAATCTTGCCATTTCATTCGCATCCGGGTTGATCCTTGCCTGGCTACTCAAAAGCCGTTGGATTTCGATCTGATACCCGCCAAGCCTTCCTCAATGATGAAAAAAACCGCACACCAAGGGCAGTGTCCTGCAACGTGCTGAAAGCTAAAAAAATTCTTACACAAGGAGTCTGAACGTGTCATGTAGCTGTTCCCATGGAGATTATACCGGCCCCTGGTGGGGCTTTCCTCCACTTCGCAATGCCCTTGTCGCCGGCATGATCGCAGGTCCTGCCTTCTTGTTGGCCTTTTCCGGCACCATATCCGGATCCGTTGAAAACATTCTTTATTGGATCGCAATCCCCATAGGGGCCTGGTACTGGGCCCAGGAGGGACTGGAAGAACTCGTAAGGGATCACGAGGTCAACATATCGATGCTCATGATCGCGGCCACGACCGGATCTGGAATCCTGGGCATGTGGGAGGAGGCAGCGGCACTGGTAGTGCTGTACGGTGCCGCCGAGGGGATAGAGGGATACACCTTCGCACGAACCAGGACGGCCATACGTGCCCTGCTTGACCTTGCCCCAAAGCAGGCGAGGCTGCTCCGCGATGGCAGAGAGGTCAGCGTAGCCGCCGAGGAACTCAGGCCTGGTGACATATTCGTCGTTCGCCCAGGGGAATCGGTCCCAACCGATGGCATAATCATCAGCGGTTCCTCGAGCCTGGATGAATCAGCCGTAACAGGGGAATCCGTACCGGTGGACAAGGGGACGGGCATGCGTGTCTTCGCAGCCAGCATCAACGGCCAGGGATCCCTGACGATAAGGGCAACCGCCGGGTTTGCAGATAACACGCTTTCGCGCATCATACACCTGGTAGAAGAGGCCCAAACCCAAAAGGGGCGTGCCCAGAAATGGATAGAACGTTTTGGACGTATCTACAGCCCGGCCGTCCTGGCATCCTCCGCACTGATGTCAATGGTTGCATGGCTTGCCGGCCTGGATATGTCCGTATGGGCGCAACGCTCGGTAATATTGCTTGTCGCCGCTGCCCCCTGCGCGCTTGTAATCTCGCTTCCAATAGCCATGGCAGCAGGGATTGCAGGGGCCGGCAAGCGTGGGATACTCATCAAGGGCGGTGCCCACCTGGAGCACCTCGGCGTCATAAGGATCGTTGCCTTTGACAAGACAGGCACGCTGACCCATGGCCGTCCCAGGGTCACCGATGCAATCATGCTGGATGGCCAGGAAGATACCCTGCTGTCGATAGCCACGGGCCTCGAGCAACCATCCGAGCATCCCCTTGCAAGGGCCATTCTCAACTACGGCAAGGATAAACATGTAAGACCTGCCCGGGCCGACGATTTTACCGCCCTTACCGGTGCCGGCGCCAAGGCAGAAATAAACGGTATGACATGGTACATTGGAAACCTGGAGCTCTTTTCCAAAATGGGCAACGTACCCATCGACGTGACGGAACGGGTAAAAGGGCTACAGGAGGAGGGCAAGACAGTAATCCTGCTCGGCAATGAAAATGGCATCAAGGCCATTTTCGCCCTGCAGGACACGCTCCGCGAAGATGCCGGGGATGTTATTGCCAGGCTTCACGCCATGGGCATATGGACCGTCATGCTCACAGGGGATAATACCCAGATCGCAAGACGCGTCGCCGCACGTCTTCGCATAGACGAGGTCCATGCCGGCCTCAAGCCTGACGAAAAGGTGGAGGCCATCCGCAGGTTGCTGAGAAAGGGCCCAGTGCTTATGGTTGGAGATGGAATCAATGATGCCCCTGCCCTAGCTGCCGCCACCTGCGGGGTAGCGATGGGTGCAGCGGGAAGTGACGCAGCAATCGAGGCAGCCGACATCGCCTTGATGGCGGACGACCTGGATAAACTGGTCGAGGCCCTGCATCTGGGGAAAAAGGCGAGACGGGTCAGCCTTGAAAACATCGTATTTGCCATCATCGTATTGGCAATCCTTATCCCGGCCGGCGTTGGCGGGTTTATAACCATCGCCACGGCTGTTATGGTACACGAGGCGACCGAGCTCATGGCAGTTGCAAATGGCCTGAGGGCAGGCCACCCATAAAATCGAAAGATGATTGCACACCGCAACACGCCAAAACCAAGAAGATGGCGCCGTGGATACTACGATTTCTTTTCCCTTTTCTATGACAGGATAATCGCCCTTCACAGCAAGGACAAAAACGCATATCTGCGCAGATTCCTGTTGAAGAAAAGCAGGGCTAGGGCCGGTGACAGGCTGCTGGATATCTGTACCGGTACCGGGGCCGTGGCATTGGAAGCGGCCAGGATGCTTGGGAAGGAATCCATTGTCGTTGGAGTGGATTTTTCCCTTGGCATGTTGAAAAGGGCCATTGCCAAGTCCAGGCAGGCACGGGGTCAGGCAAGGCTCTACTTCATCCAGGCGGATGTAACCGCCCTTCCGTTTCCATCCTCCACTTTTGATGTGGTGACCTGTTCCCATGCCATGTATGAACTTAGACCTGCGGTCAGGGATGCAGCGCTTGCCGAAGTCCGGAGGGTCCTGACCGCTGGTGGATGCTTCATCATGATGGAACACTGTGAACCACAAAACCCCGCCGTACGTTTCCTGTACAATATGCGCCTTGCCAGCATGGGTTCCAGGCACAACCGGATGTTTGCACGCAATGAAATCCCCTTCCTGGCCAAATACTTCAAGGACGTTACGATGGAGATTTCGCCTACTGGCGGATCCAAGGTAATATATG
>JAJRZR010000079.1 GCA_024275145.1 Deltaproteobacteria bacterium
AATTTGGGATCATAAGCCATGGCTATTGTCAGAAGAACCCTTTTGCCAAACCGGAACATTCAATTATTATGCCAGGTACATGCCCGGCCTGGATCTCAGGGTTATCATGTAGACGAGGTCTGCTGGATGTTTCCGCCCGAGACAACTAGCTATTTTCTCGACAATTTTGTCGAAAACATACGCCTTGCGAGGTCCGGGTGTAAGGGCGCCGTATATTTAGACAAGACGATACTACGCGGGTAAAGGCTGCGCTAGCCTGTATATGTTAGAGCTGCCCGGAGGACAAACATGGGATGCCCTTTTTGTGCTAAACGCCCCTGGATAATTTTTACGCCTTTCTCTGTTCACTCGTATAGATCCAACCCACATAAAAAGCGTCCTGTAAAGGGGACTAACCCTTGTCTATAAAATGGAGCTATAAAATGGAACTTTGGTACAAGGAATATCATACCCCTGGTGTTGCATTTTGCCTCAAGGTCAAGGAGACACTCTTTTCCGGCAGATCATCTTACCAGGACATACAGGTGATAGATACGTGGGAATTTGGCAGGATACTTCTTCTGGACGGTCTTGTGATGATTTCCCAGAGGGATGAATTCATATACCACGAAATGATGGCGCATCCAGCCATGTGCCTTCATCCCACGGCCAACAGATGCCTGGTCATAGGTGGGGGTGACGGTGGAACGGTACGGGAGATCACAAGACATGACAGGCTTTCCAGTGTGACGCTTTGTGAGATAGACAGCCAGGTAATAGAAATAAGCAAAAGATTTTTTCCAGAGGTGGCCAGTGCCCTGGGGCATGATCCAAGGGTGGAAATAGTAGTTGATGATGGGGTAAGATATGTTGATCAGCATCGTGATACCTTTGATTGCATATTCGTCGATTCCACCGATCCTGTAGGCCCGGCAGAGGCCCTGTTTCAAGAGGATTTCTTCAGGAAATGCCACGCAGCCTTGAAGGCAGATGGGATACTTGTTGCTCAGTCAGAGTCTCCCACCTATCACCTGGACCTTATGGGCCGGGTGAGAAGGGCGCTGTTGTCTACGGGTTTTACCCATGTGTATTTCTATTTCGCACCCGTACCTAGCTATCCTGGTTCCGTATGGAGCTGGGTCATGGCAAGCAAGAGATATCATCCTACAAGGGATCTTGGCACACTTAGGGGGCATGCATGGTCCAAGGACCTGCGTTACTATAATCTCAAGATTCACAAGGCATCCTTTGCCATGCCGGAATATGTAAGGCAGGCCATTGCAGGGCCAATCGATTGCACGACCCGGGATGAAACTTAACAACATGCGGCAGGGGCGTGGCACTTTTTTCAATGTACAGGGTTTTTCCAGATTGGAGAGGATTCCACGGTCTCCAGGGGTGTACCTGTTCAGGGATCCAGAAGGTCGGCTACTTTACGTGGGAAAGGCCAAGGACCTGAGAAGCCGACTTGCCTCCTATTTCAGGAAAGGTTCCGACATGCCTTCAAAGACGCTCCTGATGTTAAAGAGGGCAGAGACCTTTGAAATAATAGTTACGCCATCGGAAAAGGACGCCCTTATCCTTGAGGCGTCGCTGATAAAGGATCAACACCCCCGTTACAACATCCAGCTAAGGGATGACAAGGCCTATCCCTTTGTCCGGTTGGACGTCAGGGCTGAGTTTCCAAGGCTCGGTATCGTCAGACGGAAAAAGGCCGATAATGCCCTCTATTTTGGCCCCTATACCTCGGCAAGGGCTGTAAGACAGGTAGTAAGGCTCGTTTCTTCGGTATTCAAACTGAGGACATGCACAAAAAAGGCCATGAAGAACAGACATCGGCCATGCATACAATACCAGATAGGCCGTTGCAGCGCTCCGTGTACCGGGATGATAGACAGGGAAGACTACTTGGCCCAGGCAAGCAAGGCAAGGCTGTTTCTGGAGGGCAGGTCCGGGCATCTTATTAAGGAACTCAAAGAGGCCATGAAGAAGGCCGCCATGGCCTTGGAGTTTGAAAAGGCCGCATGCATCAGGGACCAGATCTATGCCATTGACAAGGTACTTGAAAAACAAACAGTAGTGCCAGGCACAACAACAAAATTGGATGCCATAGGCATCGCGGCAAGTGATGAGACCATATTCGTCTCTATACTGGAGATAAGGGGAGGGGCGGTAAGGGGTCAGTATATACGTAGATTTCAGGCTGGCATAGAAAGGGAGGAGGGCGCAGTACTTTCTGCAGTTCTCACGAAGCTTTACCACGAAATACTGCCCCCGTCCCAGATCCTCGTGCCCATGCCTCCTGATGATATCGATGCGATTGTTCCATGGCTCTGCGATAGGGTTGGCAGGGATGTCGTGCTGGTGTGTCCATCCCGTGGTATAAAGCTTCGTCTGGTAAGAATGGCTGTTGAAAACGCAAGGCAGGCAGCATTGGCAACTGCACGTGAAGAGGAATCGTGGCACAGGCTTGCAATCCGCCTGAAGGACCTTCTACACCTGAGGAAGGCGCCTGTTACCGTGGAAGGCATCGATATATCCACTACTGGTGGTGAGGTCCCGGTGGGAAGCCTTGTGGCCTTCGAGTCCGGAAGGCCTAGAAAGGCAGGATACAGACATTATAATATAAAAAGTGTCGAGGGGATGAATGATTTTGCCATGATCAGTGAGGTCCTTAGGAGAAGACTCAAGCATGCCTCGGAGAGGATGGATCTTCCGGACCTATTCCTCATAGACGGTGGAAGGGGCCAGTTGAGCCAAGCGGTTTCCGTGCTCAGGGAGGAATTCCCCGCTATGGAACCGGGCCTGGCCGCCATGGCAAAGCCCCCTGGGAAAGAGGGAGACAGAATATTCCTTCCAGATCGGTCAATGCCCTTGTGCCTTCCAAGGCACGACCAGGCGCTGCTTTTTCTGCAAAGGGTAAGGGACGAGGCCCATAGGTTTGGAATCAGGTTCCATCGGAAAATGCGTAATGCAAACGCAATGGTAACGGATCTAGTCAAAATTCCAGGCGTAGGCCCGGCAAGACAACGCCTGCTGCTCAGGCATTTCGGAAGCCTCACCAGGGTCAAGCAGGCGTCCGTGGCACAGTTGGAGATGGTCCCCGGACTGCCAAAGCCGTTGGCTGCCAGGATCTACGAATATTTTAACAGAGAAAATGTGGGCACATAACCCTCGTACCCTGGGTCAGGAGCATTCCATGTTTGTCCCCGAACCGCACCGAAACCATTAGAAGATCCGCCCTTGGCCGAAGGGGCTAAGAGGCATATTCTGAAAATGGGAGGTGCAGGTAAATGCTCCCCCTGGATTTCATACCTGGAGGTACTATGGCGAATATAAAGGTCCTGCCTGCTCACGTGGCCAACCAGATTGCCGCAGGAGAGGTGGTAGAGCGGCCGGCCTCGGTAGTCAAGGAATTGATTGAAAACGCAATAGATGCCGGCGCTACGAAGATTGTCACCCATACAGAGGATGGTGGCAGGGCACTGATTCGGGTCAGCGACAACGGCCCTGGTATGGGGCGGGACGACCTGGAGCTTTCGGTAGAACCACATGCCACAAGCAAGATAGGCACGGCAGGCGATCTCGATAACATACATACCCTGGGTTTCAGGGGAGAGGCGCTCCCGAGTATTGCCGCTGTGTCCCGTTTCTCCATAACCTCCAGGCTGGCGGAATCGGTGGAAGGCTGGAAGATAAGAATAGATTTCGGCAGGAATAAACGCATTAAACCAACAGGCTGCCAGGCCGGTACCGTGGTAGAGGCCAGGGACATATTCATGGAGCTTCCCGCCAGGCGCAAATTTCTCAAAGGCAAGCGGTCGGAAGCAGCACACATTGCCCAGGTCATAAGACAGTTTGCGGTGTGTTTTCATGAGATAGAATTTGTTTTGAAGAGCGGGAGCCGGGAAGTCTTTCGATCCAAGGCAAGTATCAAGGGGGTTGGACGTCTATTGCCGCTTTTTGGTGATGAGGCACTGGAGCACATGGTCAGAATAGAGGGAAAGTCGCTATCCGCCACGGTTGAGGGCATGGTATCCCTGCCTGAAGAGACAAGGACAAGCTCCCGTGCCTTGTATTTCTTCCTGAACCGAAGGCCTGTAAAAAGCAGACTGCTGTGGAAGGCATTCAATGATGCCTACAGAGGCTATCTGGTAAAGGGAACATTCCCCATGGGAGCCGTATTTATTGAGATAGATCCTTCACAAGTAGATGTAAACGTACATCCCCAAAAGCAAGAGGTGAAATTCCACAGGGGAGAGGATATCTACAGGCTTATTTATCATGCTGTGAGACAGGCCCTTGAGACCAAAAGGGGTAGCCTTGTCGGTAAAGGGCAGATATCGGTCGGTAAATGCCCTCCGCCTGGTGCCGTTGAAGGTAACAGATACGGCGCTGTCCCAGTGGACGGCCCTGGAGATGAATGCCGGGTATCCGAGGTGCTACCGCTTCCCTGGGAGAACAAGACCCCAGCAGGTGCCTGCTTTTTCCCGATTGCCGACAGGCAACCTTCATCTTTTGCCCGCAGGCCAGATTACCAGAATCCTGAGCCGATCCCTGGGGCTGACCACACTGGGATAAGGGCTATAGGCCAGCTTGCAGATAGCTACATCGTTGCCCAGGATGGACAGGACCTGATTCTCATCGATCAACATGCAGCGCACGAGGCCGTAATCTTCAGCCGATTGAAACGTATGTTCGAGGAAAATGGAGAACTTCCAGGCCAGAAACTCATGTTCCCTCTGGTCATCGAACGCTCACCTTCGCAGATTTCAGGAATACAGCGGATAATATCGGTGCTAGAACGTCTCGGGATAGTACTGGAAATCTTTGGGGATGATGCAATATTGATACGATCTGTGCCCGATTTTTTCGATGTACAAGGTGCACCGGAGGCAACGGTATCCAGGGTGCTTGACAGGCTGCTCCAGGACCCTGAAGGCCGCCTTCCGGATCTGTTGCATGAGATCCTTGGTGAGATGGCTTGTCACGCGGCAATAAAGGCCAATCATCGGCTACAGCAGGAAGAGATGGATGCCCTGATAAAAGAAGTTGGGGAAGAAGGGGTGACGAATTGCCCGCATGGAAGGCCTGTAATCCAGAGAATAACCATCAACGAAATCACTAAGGGTTTTAAGCGTACCTGATGAGAGAATCGAAACATGGTCAAGACCACGCATTGCCAGCACCTTTCCCGGCGGTGGCCCTCGTTGGCCCGACTGCGGTAGGGAAGACTGCCCTTTCCATCAGGCTCGCTAGGCAGATAAACGCAGAGATTGTCAACGTGGATTCCATCCAGGTCTATAGGGGGCTTGACATAGGGTCGGCCAAGCCCGTCCCTGAAGAAAGAAGCTCTGTTCCACACCACCTGCTGGATATCGTTGAACCCGATGAGCCATTTGATGCAGCGGATTTTTTAAGGATGGCCCAAAGGGTGCTGCTGGACATAAGATCAAGGGGAAAAACGGTCCTCCTTACAGGCGGGACCGGCCTGTACCTCAAGGCATTGACTGAAGGGCTTGCCGAATGCCCTGGACAGGACCCGGTACTGCGGACGGTCTTGAAAAGGGTCGCGGCGTCAATGGGCAGGCGCTACCTGCATGACCTCCTAAGGAAGGTAGACCCCGAGTCCGCGGACAGGATACACAAAAACGACCTATTCCGGGTAATACGGGCACTCGAGGTCTTCTATGCTACCGGCCGCCCCTTGTCCGCATGGCACAGGCTCCATCGCCTGAAGAGAGGAAGACTCGTGGTGTCGTGCAGGAAGATAGGGCTCATGAGGCCTAGGGAGGAACTCTACAAGAGGATCGGGCAGCGGGTGGAACGCATGATGGAGCAAGGATTTCTGGAAGAGGTAAAGGGTCTACTTGAAAAGGGTTTTCATAGGGATCTTAAGCCATTGCAATCCCTGGGATACCGGCATATTATTGCCTACCTGTATGGCGAGCTCACCCTCTCCGATGCAATGGAACAGCTCAAGAGGGATACTAGGCGCTATGCCAAGAGACAGATCACCTGGTTCAGGTCGGATCCGTCCATCCGGTGGTTTAACCCGGAAAAACTTATCAAGGAAAAAGACATTTGGAAAGCCATTGAATATTCCTAACTTTCTCACCCTTGGCAGGATATTATTGACCCCTCTTCTGGTTATTATGCTAATAAATAGACGCTATGCCGAGGCATTGGGGGTCTTTGCAGCAGCGGGTTTCACCGATGCCCTGGACGGTTTGATCGCAAGGTGGATGAGGCAGAAGACCAGGATCGGTGCCATACTAGATCCAGTGGCAGACAAGCTGCTATTGACCTCTTCCTACGTTACCCTTGCGGTTATAGGCATCTTGCCGAACTGGCTTGCTGTGACCGTAATAAGCCGGGACGTAATCATTGTATTTGGTGTCCTGATATTGTTTCTTTTCCACGGTGGAGTCGAGATCTGCCCCACCATTGTCAGCAAAATAACCACCCTTTTTCAGCTTGGAACGATATTTACAGTGCTTCTAAACCGCGAGATTGTATGGTTCGATCAGTTACTACCCCTGCTTTATTGGTCCACTGCCGGGCTGACAGTGATATCTGGGCTTCACTATATGTACAGGGGCTTTCGTCTTCTGGGCTCTGAAGAAGGACCTTAGTAGATCGATAATAGGGTAGTTCAATAATTCAAGTGAACACATTTCCTTCCAATGCCGGGGGAAGGTCATGTCATCGTCGCGTCATGGCAAAAAGAATCCATGATGCGGGCATATTACCTGTTATAGGGCATATTAAGACATCAGGATGTTACACAGCGTGTCTATACGCTCGCTTTCATTCAAGGCGGCCTGTTCCATATCTGCCAGTGTATTGCGGTCGAGGGAGAGCTGTTCCAGCAAGGCATTGGATACCGGTTCAAGTGGGGCCTTCAGGCTCTTTTTTCCCATGAAGTCGGCCAGGTGATTGGCAAGGCTTATGACCACCAGGTATTTGGGAGGAGCGGGCATGACTATCAACGGGTTATGGTGCCTGTAGGCAACTACCTGAAAAGGTTCTGGAAGATCCCATTTCTCAGCAAGTTTTGCCCCCCATAGCTGATGATCCACCCCCCATGCCTCTTCAAGATCCTTTCTCGAAAGCTCGCTCTCCTCAGTTATGGCATTGAAGACCTTGGGTGCCTGGGCCAGCACCACAAGCCAGCCTATATCATGGAGTAACCCCAGGGTATAGAGATCCGGTTCCTCTATATCAAGTCCCATGTCCTGTGCCAGAATCGCAGTGGCAAGGAGATGCTCCCACAACTGGATAGCGTGGGCCTTTACCTCAGGAGCCACTGTCATGAAGCGTCTGGCAAGGCAAGCACCCAGTGCAATCTTTTTTACCTCATTGATTCCCAGAAGAACAATGGCATGCTTTATGGATGTAACCTCTATACTCAAGGCATAGAAGGCACTATTGGTAGCCTGGAGGATCTTTAGGGTCAATGTCGGATCCTGGCTTACGATATCACTCAGTTCCGAGGGTTCCACCTTGTCCTTGCCAGCTATTTCAAGAAGCTTGTGCGCAATTGAGGGAAGGGTTGGCAGATCTTCACTCTCCCAATCGATTGCAAGGAGTTCTGTATTTTTTTCAACCATACCTGTCTCCAAGATATGAATAATGTGACCAGTGCAGCCTGACTCAGCAAGTGATCTCAGTCGGTGTCATCCTGACTTGTTTTCTTATCGGACCGTTTCTGGTCACGAATGAATGGCCTGAAAAGATCTATTGGGATCGGAAACAGGGTAGTCGAATTGTTCTCGGCCGAGATCTCCCTAAGGGTCTGGAGATAGCGCAGTTGCAGGGCCGCCGGGGCCTTGTTTATTATTTCCGCTGCCTGGGCAAGCTTTTCTGCTGCCTGGAATTCGCCCTCGGCATTTATTATCTTGGAACGCCTCTCCCTTTCGGCCTCAGCCTGTTTTGCCATGGCCCGTTTCATCTCATCCGGAAGGTCGATATCCTTGACCTCCACCTTACTTACCTTTACTCCCCATGGTTCTGTGTCGAGGTCAAGGATGTTTTGTATCTTTTCGTTTATCTGCTCTCTCTCGGCAAGAAGGGTGTCAAGTTCTGCCTGTCCACATACACTCCTGAGGGTGGTCTGTGCAAGCTGTGAGGTGGCAAAAAGGAAATTTTCCACCTCTATTACCGCTGAAACCGGATCCATCACCCTGAAATACACCACTGCGCTCACCTTCACAGAGACATTGTCCCTGGTGATGATATCCTGTGACGGGACATCCAGCGTGATGGTTCTAAGATCCACCTTCTTCATCTTATCGATCACTGGAATCAGGATGATAATGCCCGGGCCCTTGGCCTTTATCACCCTGCCAAGACGAAAGATAACCCCCCGTTCATACTCGTTCAGGATCCTTATGGCAGTGGCAAGGAAACCTATTACTACGAAGATCAGAAAGGCAAGAGAGATTGTCATGTGGTGTGCTCCTTCTCTTTGTCTATTGGCTTGACATCCAGGATAAGTCCCTTGACAGAGGCAATCTGGACCTTAGTGCCTGGCGGTATGGGGCTGTCGCTTCTTGCACGCCAAAGTTCCCCATGGACGAACACAAGGCCGTCTTGCGGATCTACCTGCCTGCGGACCGTTCCGATTGCCCCTATCAATGCCTCCATCCCTGCCCTTGGCCTGGAAAGGGTAGCCCTTGCAGCCAGGAAGACTGTGCCCCCGAGGAAGAGCACCACGGTAACCAGCGTTGGCCAGAGCACTCCAGCGGTCACCTTGACCCCGGTGGCTGGGGTGTCAAACAACATGACAGAGCCAAGTATCAGGGAAATTGCCCCTCCTATCCCCAACAATCCATGACTGGTAATAAACAACTCGGCAATGAAGAGTACTATGCCAAGGAAATACAGTGCCAGCCCCACGGTGTTTACCGGAAGTGCCTGCATCGCATATAGACCAAGCAACAGGCTGATTCCACCTATTATCCCTGGAAACATGGTGCCAGGATTTGCAAGCTCAAAGTATAGCCCCGCCACCCCGATCATCATGAGTATATAGGCGATGTTTGGATCCCCTATGGCCGAAAGTATCTTTTCCCTTAGGTTTTCCCTGACCCATATCAGGCGGGCACCCCCGGTCTTTAGCAGGACCTCTTTACCTGTGAGCCTTATCATTCTATCATCCATCTTGGAAAGAAGATCATCCATGTTCTCTGCTATCAGGTCGATCACCTTCAACCTGAGGGCCTCATCAGCGGTAGCTGAAACACTCTTCCTTACCGCATCCTCTGCCCATTTCATGTTCCTGCCCCTTTGGACCGCTATAGATCGGGCCATGGCTGCCAGATCGTTTTCCACCTTCTTCTTCATTACGTTGTCCTTGACCTCGTCCGGTGATAGGCCCACGGGATGGGCGGCCCCTATGTTGGTTCCCGGGGCCATGGCTGCAATATTGGCAGACATAGTAAGGATGGCACCTGCCGACGCTGCCCTTGCCCCGGAAGGGGCTACATAGACCACAATCGGTACAGAAGATGCCATCACCCTCTGGACCATTTGTCTCAGGGTGGAAACCAGGCCGCCCGGGGTGTCGAGTTCTATAATCAGGCATGAACCATTGGCCTGGGCCAGATCTAGGGCCCGGGCAAACAGTTGATATGTGCCAGGATTGATGCTCCCCTTTATATCCACCAGGTAGATAACCGGATTCTGTGGCGTAGCGGGCAGGACTGTATCGTCTTCCCCTGCGAGCAGGAAATAATGGACAAGGATAAGTAACAAAAGAGGGGTGGAAAGCCCTGGTGTTCTGCCCGCCCTATGCGTTCTTGCTGGCCACATATTCTTTCTCAAGCATTTGAAGGTCATGCCATGCCTCTCTTTTCAAATTTTTTTGGCGCATTCCTCCAAAACGCAACAGATATGCCGGGTGATATGTGACCATGACCCTGGCGTTATCCAGCCTGTGCCATCTGCCCCTCAAAGATGTCAAAGGATTGTCTGTCTTGAACAGGGTATGGGCGGCTATCAGGCCGAGTGCAAGTATGAACGACGGCCTGATCAATTCGATTTGCCTGAAAAGAAAGGGAGCGCATCTTTCGATCTCATGCTGTTCAGGCGTCCTGTTGCCAGGGGGGCGGCACTTAACCACGCTCGTTATGAAACATTCCGTACGGGAGATATTGATTGCCCTAAGCATCTTGGTGAGAAGCTCTCCCGATACACCTACGAATGGCCTACCTTCCTGATCCTCCTGACGTCCAGGCGCCTCCCCTACTACCAACAGGCGCGCGTCTTCAGGCCCTTCGCCAAATACTACGTTGGTCCTATATCTATGAAGATCGCACCCTGTGCATTTTTCCACCTTTGATTTCAACCCGGGCAAGGTATCGGAGCCTGGAGCGGAGACGCTACTGCCAGGGACGCCGTCCCTGCTCCTGCCCGCGAAGAAGTGCCCTCCCGGCACATTCTTCCTGGCAGGATCGTGGGTATCGGCGGATGACAGGAACCCGGATATTCCAGGAGAGCTGGATACGAATTCCATACCCAGGGATTGCTGGAACCTTAACCACGAACGGATATCCTCAATCAGCCCGAGATACCCTTTACCCATGGCGGTACCTCCTTTGCCATACAAATCTTGCCAGAATGAAAATACCTGCCCCCAGTATCAATCCAATAGTATCCGCTGTCCAGTCCCTTATATCAGGGGTCCTGCCGGGAACGAAGCCCTGGTGAAATTCGTCTGTGGCCGCATAAATGGAACCAATCGCCACCGCCTGAAAGAATGGCCGCATCTTATCCTCGTCGATCTTCAGGCCGTTACTGCGCCACCAATAGAGCAGGAAACCAAACCCGGTGTACTCCATGCCATGCATTATAAAATCGCTGGTAGGCAGTTGACCGACCTCAGTTCCTGTAAGGGATGAAAAAAAGAATATCAGGCCTGCATAGATCAAACAGAGGAGGAACGATTTATGCATCGGGGATCTCTTGTAGAATGAAAGTGTTGTATGATTCCGTACGCGTACTTTTATCGTCTTTGCCCCTTCCGCTTGCATCCTCGGCAAATCCGCAAGCTGCACAACCCGGGATGATTCGCTTGACGATAAAAATAGAGTAAACTATGAATGACAGTCTGTCAGCAGATTGATGGATATTTGCCATCTCAAGCGGTATATAAATCCAGCAGGAATGGGGACCTCGTCGACGGGGTCGCTGGGGCGGTATTTTTTTGTATGTACAACATTTCCTGTGCCTTTTTTAGAAGGGATTGCTGATCGTCCGTCTCAGCATGAATAAAATTTGGAGGAATAAAAAACTTGAGCGAGGAAAGCCAGGTAATAAAGCAAAGACGTCAGAAGGCTGAAGAACTGGAAAGGCAGGGCATAAACCTGTTCCCCAACCAGATACCTCGGCCCGAAAGGGCAGGTGCCATACGTAAGATCTATGACAAGTATGATAGCGAGGCCCTTGCAAAGCTAGAGGATAGCTTTCGTCTGGCCGGTCGCATTATGGGCATAAGGCGTTTCGGGAAGGCCACTTTCCTGCATATCCAGGATAGCTCCGGGCGTATCCAGGTCCATGTCACGAGGGACAGGGTTGGGCCTGAAGCCTACAAGATCTTTCGCAAATTTGACATAGGTGACATCATCGAGGTCACGGGCGATCTCTTCAGAACGAGGACAGGGGAGTTGACCATTTCGGCACAACGTGTAGGGCTCGTCACGAAATCCATGAGGCCGCTTCCTGAAAAATACCATGGCATCAAGGACAAGGAGCTGCGCTATCGCCGGAGATATGTTGACCTCATCATGAATGATGATGTCCGGGAGAATTTTCGGGTAAGATCCCGGATAGTCCAGATGCTGAGGCAATACTTTTCCTCACAGGGTTTCCTGGAGGTCGAGACTCCCATGATGCAGACCGTGGTTGGAGGGGCCACGGCCAAGCCTTTCAAGACCCACCATAACGCGCTGAACATGGACCTGTTCCTCAGGATCGCGCCGGAACTATATCTGAAAAGACTGCTGGTAGGCGGTTATGACAAGGTATTCGAGTTGAACAGAAATTTCAGGAACGAGGGAATTTCTATTCAGCACAACCCTGAATTTACCATGTTGGAGTTTTACGAGGCCTATGCCACCTATGAAGACCTGATGATCCGTACCGAGGAACTCTTCTGCCAGATATCCAAGGACATCAAGGGTGGACTCAGGTTTGAATATCAGGGCCACGATCTTGACCTCACACCCCCATGGAGACGGATGACCCTTGCCGAATCCCTTGTTCAAACCGGCGGCATACCCGAAAGTGAACTAACCGACAGAAGGGCCCTTGAAAGACGTCTGGATGCCTTGGATAACCCTGTAAAGGGAGACGAGCCTACGGGGAAATACCTTGCCAAGCTGTTTGATCTCCTGGTCGAACCCAGACTTATTCAACCGACATTCATCACCCAATATCCTACTGACATCTCCCCCTTGGCAAGGAGGAATGCCGAAAATCCCGCTGTTACCGACCGGTTTGAACTCTTCATCGTAGGCAGGGAGATTGCCAATGCCTTTTCGGAACTAAACGACCCGAGGGATCAAAAAAGGCGCTTCGAGGAACAAATTGCCAAGAGGGGCGATGACGAAGAGATACCACCAGAGGTGGACATGGACTACATAAGGGCACTTGAGACCGGGATGCCACCGGCAGCAGGGGAGGGTATCGGAGTAGACAGACTTGTAATGCTATTTACCGATTCCCCCTCGATCCGGGACGTGATTCTTTTCCCACTCCTGCGTCCGGAATAATCGCCGGTTAGCAGCTGTAGCTACTGGATTTCGTACAAGGTTCATCAGGCAAAGGCTTAGTAGATATTTTTATGAAATTTGAGCTCCGCATGGCCCTCAGGTATCTGAAGGCTAAGAGAAAACAGGCCTTTATCTCTGTGATCTCGATGATCTCCACAGGGGGGGTCGCCTTGGGCGTAATGGCATTGATAATCGTCATATCGGTGATGGCAGGCTTTGAAAATCACCTTCGTACGAAGATCCTTGGAATAAATGCCCATATACTCCTGAGAAGCTATGACGGTCCCTTCGATGATATCGAAAGGATGGAAAAGGAATTAATGGATATATCCGTTCCCCGGAGGGGGTTTGCAGGTCTTTTGGACAGGCTGCTTCCAGGCAGAAAGGCCTCTGACAGGGTCACTGCAGTGACACCAGTGGTGTATGTTCAGGCCCTCCTGAGTTCGGGCAGGGCCGTTACCGGGGTGATGCTCAGGGGAATCGATACTGCAACAATAAGCAAGGTGGTAACCATAGGCCATGTGGTTTCGGGTAAGGGACTTTCGGCCCTCAAGGAAACAGGTGGCAGCAGATATCCACCGATCCTCATTGGAAAAGAGGTGGCCAAGAGCTTGGGTGTAGCAGTAGGACAATCCATACAGGTGGTGCTTCCCAGTGGAACGATTACCCCCATGGGAATGATGCCGAAGATACGAACCTACCGGGTAGCAGGTATCAACACCACGGGAATGTACGAATATGATGCCTCGCTGGCCTTTATCTCCATCAAAAACGCACAAAAGTTGGTAGGCATAGGTAACAGGGTCCATGCACTCGAGATAAAGGTGTCTAATATATACGCTACCGACAGGTTGTCCAGAGCTATCCAGGAAAAATTGGGCTTCCCTTACTGGACCATTGACTGGCAAAGAATGAGCAGGAATCTTTTTTCCGCACTCGAGCTTGAAAAGCTTGCTATGTTCATAATACTTACACTCATAGTACTGGTGGCTGCCTTCAACATAATAAGTACATTGATCATGCAGGTAATGGAGAAGAATCAGGATATTGCCATCTTGAAGGCCTTGGGCGCAACCGATGGGCAGATACTCAGGATTTTCATGTTAAACGGCCTTCTGATAGGCCTTTTCGGTACGTCGGTAGGGACGGTTGGTGGTATTGTCATTTGCGAACTCCTGAAGAAATATAAGTTCATAAAGATTCCCCAAGAGGTTTACTATACCGACAGTCTTCCCATACTTCTCAAGGGTAGTGATGTGACGATAATTGCAGTGTCCGCGGTGTTGATATGTTTCCTGGCCACGATTTATCCCTCGAAGCAGGCGGCCAAGATCAGCCCATCCGAGGCACTCAGAACAGGATAGGTGACAAGATGAAATGACCAGCCATGTGAAAGGTCCCAGGGTAGCCTTGGGTATGCAGCTTTCCCATTGTCCATCAGTGGTTACCTTGGGGATCAAATGCAACTGGGACGATTATTCCCCTGGGGAGATAGAACTTATACGATCAGCTCCCAAGGTCTACTTTCCTACCGTGTTTTTCGCTGATACCCTGGCTGCAGCTGGTAAGTGTCTGTTCCCAAGTATTCAATGTTATAGACTTCTTGGCGACAAGGTTAAGCAGATGCTTCTCTTCGATCTTTTGGGGGTACCCTTTCCAAGGACCAGGGTGTTCTGGGGCAGGAATCGTGCAGAAAAAATACTGAAACATTTTGAATTTCCCTTCATTGCCAAGTTCCCCTACGGATCATCAATGGGACTAGGTGTATTCCTGATAAGGGATCGCTCGGACTTGGACAATTACCTATTACGGACAAGGCATGCCTATATACAGGAATATATCCCTATAAGACGTGACTTGAGATTGATCGTGCTGGGAAAGGAGGTGATCCATTCCTATTGGAAGGAGGCCCCTTCAGGTGAATTCAGGACAAATGTGGCCCAGGGCGGCAAAATAACCTTTGATGCCGTACCCTTGAAGGCCTTGCGTCTTGTAGAGGAGCTTGCAGGCAAGGCAGGACTCGATCACGCCGGTTTCGATCTGTGTGAAAGGGATGGAGAATTTCTGATCCTAGAGGCAAATATGCATTTTGGTAAAAAAGGCCTCGAAATGGCAGGTAAAAATTACAAGGAGATCCTAAGTGATATGGTCGAAGGCGGCATTATATAACTTAATTTGCCGTGAGATGCGCCCTCCATTGCAAGCAAATCCACCTTTCGAGGCAGCTCTCTACATAATTATTTCATGCATGCCTTTCCGGTCCTGAACGGAATGACCTTGGTCCCGGACTTCATGCAAGGAACGGTATCCGACGTTCCGATCCGTTTGAGTGTCTCAAGGGCGCTCAAGAATCCGCCTTCACTATGTACAAAGTCCATCATCATATCAAAGAGACGGATACAGGATTGAAGCGGGTTCTTACATCTTTTGCGCTCCATGTCGATCCGCCACTGGAGTCTGATGAGGCGCTGTCTGCTGTGGGGTGGGCATCTCATTATGGTTTCCTCTATGACCCTTTTCCTCTCCTTCTCAAATTCTACCGGATCGTTCCTTGCAAGCTTTGCCCATTTTTCAAAATCAAAATCTGACATGGCTTCCTTCTCCACACCCCTTCATATGCGCATTATGACCGGCACGCAGTAGCTTTGCAATAGAATAGAACCTGCACCCGTGTGATGTGGTTGTAGGGTATACCCTACCACGTCGTCGGACATATGAAGCACAGGCCGTCTCGTACCTTATGTCCCTTGCGTTTGCATGCTTCTGTAAACGCAAACCAGTAACGCTTCATAATTTTCAACAATCGCCCTGTGACCAGTTTTAGGTCCATCTATTTTGATACGTTGTGGTTTTTTTATCTTATGACAAGTGTCTTGCTATCTGAATAATGCAAGGATCAGGCCGGAGAAAGGGCCTAAAAATGGCTTGTTATCCTGGGAAAGCTGTAGGAGGTTTGGATATCTGATATATTGATGGAAATTTTTTTCCAAAACGGGAAATTTTTTCCATGCAATAAAGAAATTTTTTTCCGCACAGCCTGAACCCCCCATACCTGCCCGAACCCAAGACACGTATATATCCCAGGACACGATGGCATAATCCGGATGACCAGCTCATCTATACCAGTGGTGCACCGGGCAGCCAGAGATCTGATCAGATTGTTTTGTTGGAATCGCGGGGAGGAATCCTTTGTCTTGATGCAAGACATGCGGCTATGTCCGCCATGTCAGGCTGACGCCCTGTATCCATGAACGTTAGCTTTCCAAGTTTTGTGGAGATTTCAGGGCCTTTGACCTTGCAATCATGGCCCCATAGGGGATAGTGTACGCCTGAAATCCTATGAAAGATCCATGCCTCCAGCGTGAGCATTATTACAGCCAGTTCCAGGATGACGATGCCTTCGAATCTGTCGAGCACACCCATTGCAGCTAGCAATGCGGTAGAGGCAGCCGGAGGATGGATTATTCCTGTCAGGGTCATAAAAAAACCGCTGAGCCCCAGGGCGATGGCCGTGGATATGATCAAGGCCCAGGATATGGTCTGAGAAGTCATGGTGCCACCTGTATATGCCTGGACGATGTGAAATGCCCCCCATCCTGTAATGGCCCCAAGCATATGCCCAAGAATCGTGTTGCGGGGGCTGGACATGGGAGAGGCAGGAGCATAGAAAATCAAAAAGGCCGTAGGTCCCAGGGAGGGGAATACCAGTGGCCATGTGGTAAGATAGGCAGCGCTTCCCATTATGATCATGCTTATCAATGTAGCTAACAGTATGAAACACGCACTGATAAGCCTAGTATCCAGGCACGTGGCAAGATACCAGAACTGCAGGCGGCTTATTTTGGATAGGGTCCATATGATGCGTTCAAATAATTTTGAGGGGTTTCGATAGGATTTTTCCATTGGCGAGTTCCATCAAGGCTTCCTGGCTATTTCATGGCCTGCGGAAGTTTCTTCTTTAATAGTTTGCGGGGTGTCGTTTAATCAGGCTATCTCAGGTTTTGAAACAGGTACGTGTGCCATGTTCTTAAAAAAATTACGACGGCAAGCAGCGATGGTTACGGGCGACTTCGCCAAAATTTTTGGCAATCAGGAGGTCCCGGCCTGTCCAAGGGTAGTTATGAAACTCTTGAAGGCATTGAGAGACCCTGATATTTCCATCGAAAAAGTTGCCTCTTTACTTGAAACCGATGCCGGCCTTTCGGCAAGGATACTGACACTTGTAAATTCTGCCCTTTACGGGTTGCCTGGCAGGATTACAAGTGTTGCAAAAGCATGCTCCATCCTGGGACTCAAGGAGATAGAAAATCTGACGCTTTGCCACGCAATGGCAGAGGTCATAAGGGACCCTGGGTGCGAAGGATTCGACCTTGATATATTCTGGACAGATTCCCTTGAAAGGGCGCTTTTTGCCAGACAGATCTCTATTGCCCTAGGTATTGATCCAGAAGATGGATTTGCCGGCGGGCTCATGCAGGATATGGCGCTGCCCATTCTTTTGACGGATTGGTTCGACATTTATCACAAGGTCTTCGAGAAATGGCAGGCCGGTGACAAGGGCCTGGAATCCGTGGAGATGGAAGAACTTAGCTGGAATCACTGCCAGGCAGGGGCCTGGATTGCCAAGTCATGGGGACTTCCTGACATATTGGTATGTTGTATTGGGTTGCACAGTAGCTCCGCAGGCGATCTTGTTCGACTCAACCTTACAGGTACCGCGGTAGTGCCAGTTATGCTCTCTTCGCGTATAATTTGGGCCCGTATAGATACCAGTACCCAGGCCGAATTCATCGAAACGGCAAAATCTTTTGGCCTGGACAAGCAACAGTTGATTACCGCCCTCGTAAGGACTGAGGAGGTTCTCAATGAACTTGGGAATTGCTTTGACATAGCTATAGTGACCAGGGATTCGCTAGCCTCTATAATCGATAAGCCGTAAAAACAGGATTTCTCCGAAACTTGCCAGTATAGTTGCGTAACAAGAGATGATATTTTTTGCCTGTCCTGAATCGAGAAAATATATTTCAGAACAGGACATGAAGTGGTAAAAAAACCGTTCGTGGGGATCACGTGCATCTTCTGCCAATGAGCAGGATAACTGCCAATTAAAGAAGAAAATGTAACCATATCACAGGATATGGCATACTAACCTCTTGATTCATATCTGTTTACATCAAAGAAAGGGAGCATAATAGCAGTGATTATTATCTTGAAACCCGACACGGATCCTAGTGGTCCTGAAATGACAAATCTTTTGGATTACCTCTCTCAGTTTCCTGACATAAAGACAAGAACCTCTGGCGTGAGAGGGACCAGCAGGGTAGTAACCGAACTTTATCTCATAGGACCGACCCACCATATCCCAACCGAAACGATTGCAAGGATGCCCGGAGTAGAAAAGGTAGTAAGGGTCTCCAGCAAGTACAGGCAGATTGGCAGGCATGGGGGGCAACTGGACCAGATTGGATTTACCTACAACGGGGTGGATTTCAGCCAGGACACCTTCCATGTCTTTATGGGTCCATGTGCGGTCGATACCCCGGAACATGTGGAAGCGATGTTCCGGGCCATGAAAACGGCAGGCCTTACCACTGCTAGAATGGGGGCATACAAGCCGAGAACAAGCCCCTATGACTTCCAAGGCCATGGCAAAAGTTGTCTTCCATGGGTCTTTGAACTGGCCGGAAAATATGGAATCAAGGTGATAGCAATGGAGGTACTGAGGGCCATCCATATCGAGGAGATTCAGCAGGCCCTGGAAGAAACCGGTCATCCTACCGGGGTAATGCTACAGATAGGCACCAGAAATGCACAGAATTTCGAGCTGCTCAAGGCCGCTGGCTCTCAGCAGGAATTTCCCGTTCTTTACAAGCGAGGTATGGGATTGACCTTGGAAGAGTCCCTGAATGCATGTGAATACATCGCCAGTGAAGGAAACAGGAACATCGTATTCTGCCTGCGCGGTGTGAAAACCAGACTCGGTGATCCCCATCGAAACCTCGTGGACTTTGCCCATGTACCTGTTATAAAAAGACTGACTAGGCTCCCGGTCTGTGTAGATCCGACCCATTCGGTTGGCGGCAAGGACCGTGCCCCTGACGGTCTGCTTGATATATTCCATGCAAGCGCACAAGGGATTATTGCCGGGGCAAATATGATATTGGTCGAGTTCCATCCCAGGCCTGAATTGGCCTTGTGCGATGGCCCCCAGGCCCTTACTCTACAAGAGTTGGACCACTTCATGGCCGATGTAGAACTGGTAAGAAAGACCTATATCGAAAGAAAAGAACTTGCGGCCAGGGCACTTTTCAAGGAATGGCATCCTGCCTGATGGGCAAATCCACGGGGCTCTATGCCTGTGCTGCCTCATTCCAGGATGAAAACTTGATTGACCCTAACTAGAGATTGTGAAATCCCCCGATCTGTATGCGGTTGACAGGATATGCAGAATCTGGGGGTGGAAGACACACAGGGGAATGCCTGTAACAAAATTGAACGGTGGAGATGACCTTGAAGATTCATTACCTGCAACATGTTCCATTTGAAACACCTGGAGAGATCCTTAACTGGGCAAAGGAAAGGAATTATCCCGTAGAAGGTACCCTGGTATTCGACGGTGAGACTTTACCGGATCTCAACGAATTCGATCTTCTCTTCGTAATGGGTGGTCCCATGGGTGTACACGATGAGGAAAGTCACCCCTGGCTCAGGGAAGAAAAATCATTTCTGAAGCAGGCAATTGCATCCGATAAAACGATTGTCGGTATCTGCCTTGGCGCACAACTTCTGGCACATGTCCTTGGTGCATCCGTCAGGAAGAACATAGTGAAGGAAATCGGCTGGTTTCCTGTATCTCTTACCCCAATCGGCTGGGATTCAGCCATCTTTGGAAAACTACCAGCCACATTTGAGGCCCTTCATTGGCATGGAGACACCTTTGAGATACCTGAAAACGGATTCCACATAGCCTCTTCTGAGGCATGTGCAAACCAGGCATTTATAGTGGATAACAGGCTCATAGGGCTTCAATTCCACCTGGAAATAGACCGTGAGGGATTAAAACGTCTGGTTCATCACTGTGGAAATGAACTCCTTGAAGACGGTGAATATGTTCAACGGCCGGAAATAATACTCGACGAGGGAAGGGACTATGCACCCATGAGGACGATTCTGTTTCAGCTTCTGGACCAGATTGCATCCTCTGTAAGGACCAGAAATTGACCGAAGGCTTACCTAACCTCTCACGGTCCTTGTGCCGTGTTTTCACGGTAAAGCTGCCCCGTAAAGATGCAAGCGCATATAGTTGTAAAAAGAGAGGTCCTGATCGACCATCGAGGGGCTTCAGGACCTCTTTGACGATTATCTTCAGAAGAAGGACGGGCTAATTTCCGGCCTCTTTGGTTACAGTCGCGTTTTCTATTATAACTTTATACCTGTAACCTGATCCAAAATCCTTGTCTGCAAAGGCGGTTCCTTTGACCAGTACCACATCGCCTACCTCGGGAAGATCCTGGGTAGTTATCACGAGGTCATAGTCTTCCTTTGATGGCTCACCGGTTCCATCCTGGATATGCACCCAATTTTTACCCATTATCTTAGTGAGCACCTTGACAACCTTTCCCCTTACCACAACGGGCTTCTCATTGAGCTTAGGGGCATTTTTGTAGATCTCTGCAATGGTATACGCATCTTTCCCCGAGGCCTTTTTCACCTTTATCAACTCGGGCTTACTGGAAATCACCTTACCGCCCGTGGCAGACAGCCCGGCTCCTTCTTCCATGCCACTGTTTACAGGGCCAGATGAAAAGATGATACGTTCAAATGTGCGGTTCAATGTCTTGCTAGTGAAGTTGTTCATCTCGGTACCTGGCTCTACCTCAAGAATTTCTCCCTTTTTGACCGGTACTGCGGGCATGGCAACCCATATCTTGTTACCGTTATTTTCCAGAAGCACATAAGTATAGCCACCACTATCCATGGTCTCTATAACCTTTCCCTTTATACTAGCTTCCCCGTTCGTTGTGTTTTCACTTATCCCTTCGGCCTTTTTGGCAGGGGCAGAGGATTCACCTTTGCCCTTGCAGGCAGTCAACGAAAGTGAAACTGCAAAAACTACCGCGAATAAGATGATTAGTTTGGAACGATGGGTCTCAAACATGATTACTCTCCTTTGTCATTGATTTGTCCGGAAGATACGGCCTGAATACAGGCGTTGTCTTCAACCCAAGTTACGCGCTTCAAATGCCAAACAATATTGCATCCAAGCACAGGTGTATTCCACGGTGAAAAGCAGTTTGAACCCCTTTAGGGTTTCAAGATTACCAGGGTTGCCCCCCAGCTACCAGCATCTTCTCCAGCCAGTCTGTAGGATTCTATCCAATCCAGGCTGTCCAGAACCGAATGTACTATCCTGCGTAAAGTCCCTGAACCCTTACCATGTATGATCCTGACATCCAATATGCGTCTTTTCCTGCATTCATGCAGATATTCAACAACGAGGTCCTTGGCATCCCTTGGATCAAACGCATGTAGATCCAGTATGCCGTCTATTGTCAGGTTTACCGTCTCTTCCATGGTTCTTGTTTTTTAACAGTTAGCAGCCCTGCATTAAAGCCAATTACCGCGTAAGGGGACACACCTAAGTTTCAGATAGGTCTGGAACACAAAGAATTTGAAAGACAAAAAGGGATAATTTAGCGTAAAAATACATCCTGTCCTTGGGCCGTGTTTTCATGTCCTGGGCTGCCACACAAGGTTACGGGCCGCACAAGGGCCTGGATACAGGTTCAGTTTTTGGGGGAATCCGACTACGACCCGGCCGACGCTGGCCTTATGATGCATTACAGCGCAGACCAGGTTACCAGATACCATGAGCCTGATTTGGATGATGCTGATTGAGCCTTCGAAAGAGATCACTGTCGGCTGGAAGTGAATCGCTTAAGATCTTTTCAAAATAGTTGGCGTAAAAAATACATCCTGTCCTTGGGCCGTGTTTTCATGTCCTGGGCTGCCACACAAGGTTACGGGCCGCAACAAGGGCCCAGAAGGGCTAGGGACGGTAAAGGCCTTAACCAAGCGGTGGACAATGACTCAGCAACATCCTCCCCCACAGCTTCCGCATGAGCTTGGATCGGTAGAACAGTCGCATCCCGATCCAGCAAGCGTGGCCAGATCCTCAGGCCTTGGCTCTCTTACCTCTGAAACCGTAATGTCAAAGTGGAGCCTTTCCCCTGCCAGGGGATGGTTGAAGTCTGCAACCACCGTATCATCATTGACCTGGCTGATTGTGAAACGCATTGGCCCTTGGGGTGATTCTGCCTCAAACGCCATGCCAGGCTTAAGGTCGATGTCTCCAGGGAACTGGTTCCTGGGTATTTCCCTCAGCAGGTCTGGGCGTTGTTCCCCATAACCATCGGCTGCCTCCACCGTGATGGTTGCAGTCTCACCCTGTTCCAATCCCTTAAGACCTTTTTCCAGCCCAGGAATTACCTGGCCAGAGCCAACTACAAAGGAAAAGGGCTTACCAGGCTCTGACTTATCCACAGTTTCTCCGGAATCAAGCTTGAGGATATAATCAATTGCCACGAATGTCTTGTCTTTGATCTTCATTAAACTGGTTCTCCTTTGGAAATTGTCCCAAAAAGGACATGCAAGCCCTTTCATATGGAACAGGTGTTAGTTAGTAATAAAGGTTCTTCAGATTAAGTAACATGGCATGAAAGGTCAATAAATATTTTCAGAAATCTGTCTCCTGGGGCGTTCCCTGTTGGTCTTCATGTCCTTTACGAATCTTATCTCTCCTCAGGCCCTTAAATGGTTTGAGCGCGGTACAAGTACGGTCCTACTGGTAATCGCCTTGCAGACCATAATCCCGTCCCATGAGTAGCTTGAACTTGAGCACATTGTAGATTAAAAAGGATCTGCGTTTCAACCTGTTCTTGATTATACACTTCATCCTACCCGGTTCCTTAAGATCTACTTGCAACGGGGCACCTCACTGGAACTGGGTGGATTAACCGTAATAAGGCAGACCGGCCCTTTCGACCCCATCCTTGCCGGCAATCCGCGTCAGGGGCGACAGACCGAGGTGATTTCAGGTATGTTGCCTGGCCTGCAGTACGACATCCTGACGGATGTCTCGAAGATTAGAAGATGGGATGAAGGCCGGACTTATCAGGAGACACGCCGGGCCGTTGTTGATCAATGGTGCTCTTCACTATGGCTTATCAGCGGCCGCGGCGGTTTTCGTGTCGTGATACAGTAAAGATACCGTTTAAGATACAATCCTGAGTGTGGTTATGTTTCCCATATCTGGCAGACGCGCCGCCGGATGTACAGGCGCATGGGCCCGGTTTAGGATGTAAGGCTTACAGGAGTAAATCGTGACTATAAAGGCCGTTAGAGGATTCAAAGACATATTACCAGACGATTCCCTGAGATGGGTCACGGCAGAGGACGTGGCCAGGGGAATATTCGAGACATGCGGTCTTAAGGAGATCAGGACACCGATACTTGAAAAGACCGAGGTATTTGCCAGGGGCATAGGTGAACATACCGACATCGTAGAGAAGGAGATGTACACCTTTACTGACAGGAACGGCGAATCCGTTACCCTCAGGCCAGAGGCAACGGCCGGGATCATCCGGGCGGTCATAGAACATAAGCTCTATGGCAAGGCGTCCATGTTGAAACTTTTCACCATGGGGCCGATGTTTCGCCATGAACGGCCCCAGAAGGGTAGGTTGAGGCAGTTCCATCAGATCAACTGTGAATATCTGGGGTCCCAAGCCCCCCTTGCAGATGCAGAGGTGATCTGGATGGCATGGAAAGTCCTTACGTCGCTTGTCACTTCAAGCGAATTGCTACTACAAATCAACTCCCTTGGTTGCCCTAAGTGCCGTCCCTTGCACCGGGCCGATCTTCAGCTCTGCCTGAAGAACCTCGCGCCCAAATTGTGTCCGGATTGCCGCAGAAGGGCCAAATCCAACCCCCTTAGGGTCTTTGATTGTAAGAACGAGGAGTGCAAGAGGATCCTGGCATCGGCCCCCCTTGTCAAACACTATTTGTGCCCGGAATGTTCTATACATCTGGGCAAGGTCCTGGACATACTCGAGGCCTTTGGAGTCCCCTTTGTACAGAACCCATACCTGGTAAGGGGCCTTGATTATTATGTCAGGACCACGTTTGAGATTGTTTCTCCAGACCTGGGTGCACAAAGTACGGTAGCGGCGGGGGGGCGTTACGACGGGCTGGTAAAGGCCCTTGGAGGCCCGGATCTACCGGGTGTGGGGATGGCGATAGGTGTAGAGCGCCTCTTGTTGCTGATGGATATACAGGAATGCCGGCTTGAGACCAACCTTTTTGTGGCCGCCCTGGGGAATGAAGCCAGGGAAGAGGTGCTGCCGCTGGTCAAAGAGCTCAGGGAAGAGGGTATAGTAGTGGAGATGACCTATGAGGAAAAGGGGCTCAAGGCACAAATGAAACAGGCAAACCGATTAGGTGCCAGCCATGTATTGATAATAGGTGACAAGGAGATCGAGGAAGAAAAGGCTGTGCTTAGGGATATGAAAACCAAGGAGCAGCAAGAAATATCCTTCAAGGAAATTATACCACTTTTAAAGGATCTCTTTGCAGGAGAATAGGAGCATATCGATGGAATCAATGGGAGGGCTAAAGCGCACCCATGACTGCTACAGTATAACCGAGGAGGCCATTGACCAGGAAGTCACCCTGATGGGCTGGGTGCTCAGAAGACGGGATCACGGCGGGCTTATTTTCGTGGATCTTAGGGATCGCAAAGGTATTACCCAGGTCGTATTTGCTCCAGAGGTGAACGCCAAATCACATGAAAAGGCCCACAGGCTCAGGAGTGAGTATGTCATCGCGGTCAGGGGCAGGGTTCGCAGGAGACCCGAAGGCATGGAAAATCCCAAGCTGAAAACCGGGATGATAGAGGTGGTTTGCCATGAACTCAGGATCCTCAATACCGCCGTAACACCACCGTTTCCCCTGGATGAGGACGCGGATGTATCTGAAGGCCTGCGGTTGAAATATCGCTATATCGATCTCAGGCGGCCTGTAATGGTGGAAAATATCACCCTGCGCCACCGGGTCTGCCAGGCCATAAGGCAGTTCCTCAATCGTCATGATTTCCTGGAGATAGAGACACCCATACTCACCAGGAGCACCCCTGAGGGTGCCAGGGACTATCTGGTTCCCAGCCGTGTGAACCCAGGCAGGTTCTATGCGTTGCCCCAGTCACCGCAGCTCTACAAACAGATCTTGATGGTATCTGGCCTGGAACGTTACTACCAGATCGCAAGATGCTTCAGGGACGAAGACCTCAGAGCAGACAGACAACCCGAGTTTACACAACTCGACATGGAAATGTCCTTTGTTGAGGAATCCGATATAATCGCACTGGTAGAGGGCCTGATAAAGGAGGTGTTTGCCTCTGCCCTGGGAATTACTCTGGAGCCTCCATTCAGACGTTTTACCTTCAGCGAGGCCATGGAAAGGTTTGGCACGGACAGGCCTGACACCCGTTTTGACATGGAGCTTGTCGATGTAACGGATATCGCCAGGAGGTGCGGCCTGAAGGTTTTCAATACGGTAGCGGCTTCAGGTGGTGTGGTAAAGGCAGTAAATGCCAAAGAGATGGGTGACCTGTCCCGAAAGGACCTGGATGATCTGACTGTATTTGCCCAATCCTTTGGCGCCAAGGGCCTGGCATGGGTGAAGATCAAGGCAGACAATGCCTGGCAATCACCCATAGCAAAGTTTTTTTCTGATGAGGAACAACATGCCATTGCCCAAAGGCTGGAGGCGGCTGCCGGTGACGTGCTCTTTTTCGGGGCAGACCAAAGGGCCACGGTCTTGAGGGTGCTTGGGGAACTAAGGTGTGAGTTGGCCAGGAGAAGAGGCCTGATACCGGAAGGACGGTTCAACTTTGTATGGATAACCGATTTCCCTCTGATGGAATATAATGAAGATGAAGGCCGTTTTACCTCCATGCATCATCCCTTTACCGCTCCCCTGGATGAAGATATGGATCTTATCGAAACCGATCCCGGTGCCGTAAGGTCAAGGGCCTATGATCTTGTGCTAAATGGAATCGAGATAGGCGGAGGTAGTATCCGTATTCATCAACCCACGGTCCAAAAGCGGGTATTCAAGGCACTTTCTATCTCCGACAAGGAGTCTCGGGACAAGTTCGGATTCCTTTTGGAGGCCTTGTCCCATGGTGCCCCCCCTCACGGTGGCATAGCCTTCGGTCTGGACCGGCTGGTCATGATCATGGCCGGCCGTGAATCCATCAGGGATGTGATAGCGTTTCCCAAGACACAAAAGGCCCAATGCCTCATGGCGAACGCCCCTTCCAGGGTGAGTATGGCCCAGTTGGCTGAATTATATCTCAGGCCGGACTGGAAGGAAAAGGCTTGATAAGGTCTTCCACCTGGCCCTTATGCGACATCAATTTATAGCGAAAAAAAATGGGGATATAGAGATATGGCAAAATGGAATCCAGAAAAGGGATTGTTGGACCACAGTCACACCGAGCATTGGAAATACAGGCTGCAGGACGTGGCAGAGCCCAACCTGATGCGGGAGATATTTCCCTATGACGAGGTCTGCAAGATAGATTTCGACCATAAGTACCTCGCACCATCTCCATGCAAAGACATGCTCATCACCGATACCACATTCAGGGACGGCCAGCAGGCCAGGCCTCCATACACGGTGGAACAGATCAGCAGGATCTTTGACTTCCTGCACGAAATGAGCGGTCCTAACGGGGTCATACGCCAAAGTGAATTCTTTCTGTATACCAGCAAGGACAAGCAGGCAGTGGAGACATGCCAGGCAAAGGGCTATGACTTTCCGCAGATAACAGGATGGATAAGGGCCAAGGCAGAGGACTTGAGACTGGTGAAGGATATGGGGCTTCGTGAAACCGGCATCCTTACCTCTGCGTCTTACTATCATATATTTCTGAAACTTCGCAAGACCAGGGCCCAGGCAATGGAAGACTATTTGGCCATAGTAAAGGCCGCAATCGAACTCGGCATCAAGCCAAGGTGCCACCTTGAAGACATAACCAGGGCCGATATCTACGGATTTTGTGTACCATTTGCCATCGAGATCATGAAACTACGGGAGGAAAGTGGTATCGATATCAAGATCAGGCTGTGTGATACCATGGGATATGGTGTTACGTATCCAGGGGCTGCGCTTCCACGCAGTGTGCCAAAACTTGTTCGGGCCATGATGGACGAGGCTGGAGTCCCTGGCGAACTCCTGGAATGGCATGGGCACAACGATTTTCACAAGGTAGTCATCAACGCCACCACTGCATGGCTCTATGGGTGTGGTGCCATAAATGGAACCCTCCTGGGTTTTGGGGAACGAACTGGTAACACCCCAATAGAGGCACTATTGATAGAAAGGATCGCCCTCAGAGGCCAGGACGATGGCATCAATACCAGGGCAATAACCGAGATGGCCCAATACTTTGAAAGGGAACTTGGGGTTCACATTCCCAAGAATTATCCCTTGGTCGGTGAAGATTTCAACGCCACCAGTGCCGGGGTACATGCCGATGGACTGCTCAAGAATGAAGAGATCTACAATATATTCAATACCGACAAGATACTGGGCCGTCCTACCTCGGTGATTGTCTCTGACAAGTCAGGCACTGCAGGGATTGCCCATTGGATCAATGCCCATCTGAAGCTTGCTGGCAAAAAGGCCATTGATAAACGGCATCCAGGCGTGGTCAAAATCTACAAGCAAATCATGAAGGAATACGAGAAGGGCAGGGTGACCTCCATGTCCAACGATGAAATGGAGGCGCTTACCAGGAGATATATGCCAGAGCTTTTCACCTCCGATTTCGACCGGTTAAAGCATAAGGCCCATGAACTTGCCTTCCATCTGGTAGAAGACCTCATCGAACGGAAGGAGGTCCGGTCAATGAATTCCTCCATAATAGAGCCCATACTAAAAGAGATATTGGAGGAAAATCCCTTTATACAATTCTTGTATGTGGTAAACGTTGACGGTAAAAAGATAACAAAAAATATAACACACATAGAAGACAGGGCGAAATATGCTACCTTCAGCCTGGATAGCGACTTCTCCAACAGGCCATGGTTTATTGAGCCGGTCAGAAATGGCCGGATCCACGTGACCGATTTTTACACATCACGTATTACAGGGGCGCTGTGCATCACGGTCTCCGGTCCCATAAGGAATGAGCAGGATGAGATAATCGGGGTACTGGGGATTGATCTCAAGTTTGAAGACTTGGCCAAGATGGACAGGGATGGCGAAAACTTCGTCGCGGCCCAGTAGTCCATGGAATCTTCTTATGGCCCTCACCCTGTACCGTATCTAGAGCAAGGTGTATTTTTCACGCGTAGCTCTTTATGCCTGCCAGGGGCTACCCTGCATATGGTCTGTGGCCTTTCTCCAGGCTTAAGGGGACTTATTTCCTGTTTATCCCTGTCTGGGTCTACTCGGCTCCTGGCCAAGGGCAAAATTTTCCATGATTTTCATGGTTCCAAAGGCATCCTATGGTGCAAATGTCAGGCCCTTGCAAGTTGAACCACACTGAACCCATTCAAAGGCCTGCCCCTTGGCCGCTGGGATAATGCCGCATGTATCCCGAAAGAACGCTGGGACAAATCCGCTTGATGTTCCAGTCCCCCTCCTGACAAGATCTTGATGAAAAAACACAGCACAAGGTTTCCTGAACGATTGCGATACAGCAACGGCTCAAGTTACAGGGAAACGGGAGTGATCCGGAAAAAATGGCATGGCCGGATCCACGTCGCCGTGGTTTTCCCCGATCTATATGCCCTGGGGATGTCCAACCTTGGGCTCCAGACGGTCTATCGATTGTTGAACCTGGATGACAGACTGGTTGCTGAACGTATCTTCATGCCTGCCAAGGGCCATGATGGCCGTCAAGGTAACAGGTTCAGGCAAGCTAAAGCATCCAAATGGATCTCCGTGGAATCAGGTCGGAGGTTGAGGGATTTCGATGTCGTCCTGTTTTCAATAAGCTTTGAATCCAATTACCTTAACCTGGTCAAGGCCCTAAAGGATGAAGGACTGCCCCTGAGAAGCAGTGCTAGGGGCAAGGATGAGCCTTTGATCTTCGCAGGAGGTATCGCAACACAGATCAACCCTGAACCCGTAGCCCCGTTTGTGGATGCCTTTCTTTTGGGTGATTTTGAGGCCTTAGGGCCCTCTTTCCTGGATTTCCTCCTTCCATTCCTCGAAGGCACAAGAAGAGCCGGCAAAAACGACTTGCTCAGGGAATTGGCCCGATCTTGTCCAGGGGTATATGTGCCCCTGGCATATAGGCCCTTGTTCGACCGGTCCGGCAGGCTTGATGGCTGGGAGGTAACCAACGGTTTCCCAGAGAGGATACTGCCCGCCAGGGTCACCGACTCTGTGGATATTGCCCCGTTTTCCCAGGTTGTCTCACCTGATGCCGCCTTTTCCGACATGTTTCTGCTGGAACTTTCCAGAGGATGCGGGAAGGGTTGCAGGTTTTGTGCAGCAGGTTATGTGAATCGCCCACCAAGGCCATGGAGAATGGATGCCATAGAGGCTGCACTCAGGGAATTCAAGGGCACGGACAAGGTTGGCCTCGTGGGGCTTGAATTCCTTGAAAGGCCACTGGTAGAACAGTTGTGCAGGAGGCTGCTTAACGCCAGACTGCGCCTGGCCTTCTCTTCACTGAGGGCTGATGCACTGTCCGATGATTTTATCCTGCTTTTGAAGAAATCGGGCCAAAAGACCGCAACCATAGCACCTGAAGCAGGCAGTGAAAGGCTGAGAGGCGTAATAAACAAAAATCTCAGTCGCGAGGCCATTCTCTCGGCTGCCGAAAGGCTTGCGGCTGGGGGCATTCCCAATCTCAAACTCTATTTCATGATCGGCCTTCCCACTGAAAACATGGATGATATCAATGGAATCCTGGAATTGGTAAGACAGATAGATGCTATCGTCAGGCCGATAGGAAAGAGCAGGGGGCACCTTGGGACGATAACCGTTTCCGTGAGTTCGTTCGTGCCAAAGGCCTGGACACCTTTCCAATGGGCAGCATTTGCCAGCATACCGGCTTTGACCATTTCACAAAAGGTCATCAAAAAGGGGCTGATAAGGATACCAAACATACAACTCAGGCTGGATGCCCCCAAGAAGGCGCTGTTCCAGGCAATCCTGAGCCGTGGAGACAGGAGGCTTGCCCGATCACTCGAAATTATGGTTGAGGAGGGGGCGCCATTCCCAGTTGCCTTAAAGAAAAGCAGGTTGCGCTCCGATACTTATTTAGAAAGCAGGGATAAGGACACCATTTTCCCGTGGGATTTAATCCGTCACAAGGTGAAAAAGGGCTACCTTTGGCGGGAATGGCAGCGGACACTGGATGAGAAGGCAACGGCCTTCTGCCAACTGGGCAATTGCAGAAAATGCGGGGCTTGTATTAGTTGATGTTTGACACCACGGAAAATACGGCGATTGAGCTGACACCGGATAGCCCCAAGGAGGATGTGGTTTCATGGATCAAGGATACCATAGACGAGGTCCGTGTCGGTTCAGAGATCATGAAGGTGGCCATGGATCTGCCACCAGTGACCCGGGTCTCTCCCGAACTGCTGGCCAAGGCCCTGGAGGAGATCCTTTCCGAATATTCTATAAAGCTCACATCCGAGGTAAGGCAGAGCCTGTCAAAGGGCTATGTGGACGAACTGTCCTTCCTGGCACCGGGAATGGAGAAGCACCTCCGGCCAAGGACCATATTAATCAATACCTCCCCAGAGATAAGCACCCTTTTAATAAAAGGGGAACCACCCATTGACGGTCTGGATGGTTCAATCGAGGTCTTTTTTGACTTTGCCATGAAACCAGGCCGTATCCTGCCGGATGGTTCCATAGACTTCAGGGAAATCAACAAATTTCCCCAGGCCAGGGCGGGTGATTGCCTGGTAAGGGTCTATGAACCAACCCCAGGGTCAGACGGAACCGATGTCCATGGATGGAAGATCGCCCCGGAACCAGGTGTTCCACATCCGATCGAGATAGGGGAAGGGCTTTCTGTAACCCAAGGCTATGACGATGAAACCAAGAGGCACTACAGGGATTTCTTTTCTGAAAAGCCAGGGATAATCGTATATGACTTCAAGGGCAAGGAACCAAGGGCCTCTGATCTGATAAAATTGTCCGTCCAGAATCACATAGTGGTCAAGGACGTGGATTTCAGCACTGGAAACCTTTCCGGATCCGATAACGAACTCAGATGTGCTGCCGATGTGGTGGTTCAGGGAGATATAAAGGGGAATTTTGCCGTGGTGATCGACGGTCTCCTTGAGGTAAAAGGGGCCGTAGAGGGCGAGACCGTGGATGTCTCAGGTCCTATAATGGCGGCCTGCGTAAGAAGTTCGATACGATCTGGCAAACATATAGAGATAGGAGCAGCCAGGAATGCCAGGGTTGCCGCCCAGACGAGTATCCTTGTGAAACGGGAGGTGGCAGATTGCCGGCTTACCGCACCTGAAGTACGTTTTATCCCCTCTGGTGCCAGGATCATGTGTGGTCAGGCAGAGATATATGCACGATCGGTCGTGGCCGAGGGATTAATGGTGCGGAATGTCCTGAAGATATGCTTGGGTGAGGACCTCTTCAGCCAACTCAAGGAGGTGGAGACACAGGAGGAGGATCTCAAAAGGCAGGTAGATGTATATTCATCCAGCCTGAAGGATAGTGCTGCGGTAATGGGCCAAAAGCTGAAGCTCGCCGTAAAAACCAGCCCGCCAGAGCGAAAACAGGTGCTTCATGCGATCAAGCAATTGACCGCAATGATCTTGACCGGCGAGATGTCCGTTGAAAAGGCAAAGAAAAGGGTCGAGCTCATCCTGGCAAGACATTGTCCCGATATCAAAGGGCTCATGAAGCAGCTCTTGAGGATGCTTAAGCTGAAGGAATTGCGTGACGGCTGCCAAGAGGGGCTTCAGGAGATAATCGTACAGAAGGAGGCCATTATTGCGGACATTTTGCAGATGAAGGTGGAGATAAAGGGGGCACTATCGCGCTCCGGGCAGGTGATCATAAGTTGCGGCCGACACGAAAAAAGGTATATACCCTCCAGGACGGGTGACGTCGAACAGCTGGAGCTGTCCATAGGCTACGATCTGGAAGATGGATTGATGGACAATTGATACCAACCAGGCCCTTTTCAACCCCTTGGTCTCTTCTTGCGCTTCATCTCCTTGTGTTTTCTTCTCATCCGAAGCTGAATAACTTGGTGCTGAAAGATGTGTTCAATCAGACGTTCCTGGTCATCTTCGGTTATCCATATGAACCGCGCGGCCACTGTATGCATGTTTTCTTTGGAGGATTTGTCCATCCTGAGTATTTCCGCATAACATTGGAAGAAATAGTGTTCTGGCAACAAACCAATGTGCAGTTCCAGCTTGTGCCCCTTGGGCATCCTTTTACGGATATCAAAGGCAATGCCCGATGCGCTCAAATTTACTGGAACGAGTTTGAAGGCCTTCCGGTAACCGTGTTTCTCTTCATCCAGGAGGTTGAGCAAAAGGCTGAGTTTTTGATCCAGTATCTCCAGTGCCCCAGCCAGATTCTCATCCTTCTCCTTTATCTTTTTAAGATATCTTGAGATCCTTTTCGTAAAATATGGATGTGAGCATTCCGTCCAGGGACAGATTATCCCTTCTTCAATATCATGGATCAGTTGTTCGTAAACCTTTTCATCTATCTCCTTGTACTGGAGAAGGATGCGATCCCTGATCCTGATATCATTGCGCTGGTCATTTTCGGTGCTTGGGGATTTCATGATCTTATATTTCCTGGGATCAACGGGGCATCAACTCCTGCTCGAGCAGGCCCTGTTCGTCAACGGGTTTCACATCAAAATCGTCCGGATTGGAAGGCTGCATGAATATCAGTTCCACCCTCCTGTTTTTTGCCCGGTTCCTCGGAGAATTATTGGGGACAATGGGCCTGCTGTCCCCGTATCCAACCGCTGCCAGGCGGGTAGGGACAATGGAATGCTTACTTAGTAGGTATACCACCACCGATGCGGCCCTTGCAGCGGAAAGGTGCCAGTTCGAAGAGAACCTGCCACGTACCGGGATATTATCCGTATGGCCGGCCACGAGAACTTCTCCAGGGACCTCCTCTATTATCTTTCTCATCTTGTCCAGTATTACCTTGGCAGGTTCCGTCAACCTGTCGCTTCCAGGCGCAAAGGTTATCTCATCGTTCATCCTGAGGATCACCCGGTCGCTCAGTGCCTCGCCCTCGACTTCGCCCTTTATCAGCTCCAGCTTTATGGCAGACTTGATCTTTTCCAGGACGATATCCACACTGAATACCGGGTTAAAGTCCCTTGACACTATATCCACACCCTTGGGAATCTCAAAGGTAATCTCCTGTTTCTGCACGCCGAACGCCTTTTCCAGTGAACCGGAGACCTCTTTGAATTGAGCAGGGTCCATTGTGGAAAAGGAAAGAAGCAAAACGAAAAAGCAGAGCAGAAGGGACATGAGATCCCCAAAGGTAACCATCCATTTCGGAGCGCCCTTGACGCATTCACTTTTTTTACCCATTGGCTATTCCTGATCACCCCGCTTCTTTGGCGGCAGGAAGGTCTTGAGCAATTCCTACAATACCCTGGGGTTCAGGCCCTTTTGCAAACCCAATACCCCTTCGAGTACCAGTCTCTTGTTCAATTCCTCCTCCTGACTTCTGCGTTTAAGCTTGTCTGCAATGGGAAGGGCAATGAGATTCGCAATGATCGCTCCATACAATGTAGTAAGCATGGCAACCGCCATCGACGGGCCAATACTTGCCGGATCTGACATGTTACCCAGCATGTTCACAAGGCCTACCAGGGTACCGATCATTCCAAAGGCAGGGGCAGAATCGCCAATGGCATCGAATATCCCCTTGCCCAGGCCGTGCCTTTCAACGGTAAGCTCTATCTCTTTATCTAGTACGTCCTGTATGAATTCAGCCTCATGTCCATCCACACAGTACATTATGGCCTTTTTGAGGAAGGAATCGCTTACCGGTTGTTTTTCCAGCTTGAGCAGCCCCTCTTTCCTGGCGATGTTCGAAAGGGTAACCAGCTCCTCGATGATTTCCTCGGGTGGCTGTGACTTGGCAAAGAAGGCATTCATCGCCACGCTTATGCTGTTGATGACGTCTGGCAGTGTAAAGCGGATGAAGGTTGCAGCGGTTGCACCACCGAATACTATGAAAACAGACGGTACATCTACAAAGGCGCTCAAACTGCCACCAAGCAATATGGCAATGACAATGAGGATTACGCCGCCTATGAGACCGATTATTGTACCTATGTCCATGTTGATTGGTCCCCTTGCCGTCCACTTGATTTATACCTGGGGTCCCTGATACAAGACAAAAAGGGACCTTGCATTCAACCCTATTATCGGCAGATGTGGTTCAAATGCTTAAGGGGCCCCTTGCGAATCGCTATCGGGTCACTCAAAGGTTTCCGACCTGTTTTTTGGCTTCGTTCAAGGCTGCCTCGAGCCTTTTAGGGGATATGGGATAGAGGGTTCCTATCTCAGGGGCGAAGGTCCATAGTTTGAGTTCATTGATTGTGATGGCTATGTCCTCGAGCTGATAGGCTATGGAGTCGAGTGCCTTGTATGCCCCAGAAGGGGGGGGAAGGGCCTCTGCGTATCTTCTCACATCTTCAAGCAGCCTCAACAGGTACCTTGCCCGTTTAGCCTTGAGACGATCTTTTTCAGGATTTGCCACTGCCCTTTGTGCACGCACCTTGATCCCCTTGAGGTATCTGGGGATATTCTCGATATAAAGCAGGCTCTGACCTGCTGGAAAATCAGGTGGCATAAGCATTGAGACCTCGGACATAAGCTCCCCCTTGAGCCTCTTTATAACCTTCAAGGGAGGCGAGCCATCCAATAGGGCGTACAGCTCTTTTACGGTACGGATTGCCGAATCCACAGATATTTCTATGGCCTCTACCATTGAATGCGCCTTCGTAACTAAGCAGGGTCTGAGTTCACGAATGCGCTCCACGAGTTCGGCCTCGTCCGGAACGTGATCCCATGATCCCAAAAGCCCCTTGTATACGAACCGATACGTGTTGGCCTCAAGTCCCTTGACGCCGCCTTTTATATGGGGCAGCAGGAACTCAACCTCTCTTGGGAAACGTCGGGCTATGAGCCTGGTGCGTATGTACCTGAGTTCTTGCTCTAGGGCATGGGCGGTCAAGGCCCTTGCACCGGCTTGGGAGGCCCTTAACGCCTCGTTTTTGCTATGGAACAGACGTATGTGTACCTGTCCATTTTTCAAGACAAGACCTGTGAAGGCCTTTACTGTCGTGTCATTATCGACGACCCCACGGGCCTTCTTCGATCCCTTGTTTCTACGGAAGTGAACTACCCTCAGATTTTGTTGATGTCTGTCCAAACGGATGGGTGAATCCGCATCTTCGGATATGCCAACCCTTGGGGGAAAGTGGATTTCCCTGGGCAGATTTTTCAGATCCTTGGGGCGAACATGGTCTTTTTCCCATTTCTTTCTAAGAGCTTTCCATTCCGGTGTATCTGCCACCCCGGCAGAAACCATGGCAGAGAACCTTTTCTTGAGTAACCTCAGGTCCCTGCCGGATGCAAGGAGCCGTCCAGCCCCGTCCTTGATCTCGAATCTCATCTTGAGGTGTGCAGGAAGGTCGCTGTCGTCAGGCATCTGGTTGATAGCTATATCCAGCCCTGTCCTCGTGGACAAAACCTCCCTCAAGGTGCTGTTCAATCCACAACGCCGCCCTGCTTCCAAGGATCTTGCCAATTCCCTGGCCGTATCAGGGACAGGGATCAACCGCCTTCTTATGGCCTTTGGAAGCGCCTTCAATATAAATTCCAGTTTTTCTTCGAGCATTCCAGGCACAAGCCACTCAAAAGGCCACGAAGGAAGCGTAGGGAGTATTTCCACCGGAATGGTCACCGTAACGCCATCGGCGGGATCACCGGGCTGGAACCTATAACTCAGGGAAAGATCGTAGCCCCCAACCTTCAGGTGGCCTGGGAAAAGGGACAACTCATGCCTTGAGCAGGCGGACTTCATCAGATCCTTCTTGCGTAGACGAAGCAAATGGTCAGCCCCTACTGACCTTATGGCACGGGCCAGCGATCTTTCGTCTGCAATGATCTTTCCCCAGGCCTGCTCCAAGTCCCGGACGGCCTTGTCGTAAAATGCCTCGAGAACCGAGTCGTCCACCAGGATACCCCTCTTCCTGATCCTGTCCTCGATCCCTTGGATCTCCCTGATGAGCCCCTTGTTTATCTGTATGAACTTGAATCTCCCCTTGAGCTGTCCGGCTACGAGGCCTTGCGAGACCAGAAGCCGCCTTGCCTCGTCTATGTCTACCCTCTTCAGGCTGACTTTTCTGTCCTCTACTATCGGAAGGCCGAAGAGGGTACAACGCTGCCTGACCATGGCCTCACCCCTAGACCTTTCCCAATGGGGATCATAATAGTGATACCTGCAAAGCTTGCCTCCCAGTTTTTCTGCCCACGTGGGCTCAACAGGTGCCACTATCCTGGCAAAGGTCCGTGAGGTCCTTACGATCTCGGCGGCGACGATCCACCTGGGGCCCCGATTGTAAAGGACCGAACCCGGGAATATGTGAAGATCCTTGCCCTTGGTGCCCACATAACGCCCCCTTTCCTTTTTCATGCAGAGATTACTCAGAAAACCGGAAAGGACCGCGCGATGTATGCTGTCGGAAAGGTCCTGGTCCAATTTGCGTACAGGGGTCAAAGAGGTGGGCCTGTCCGCCGATGGGATCAGCCCGGTCTCAACCAGTGTATTTATGATCTGCCCATGGATGTCTTCCCATTCCCTCATCCTGTTAAATGACAGATAATTTTCCCTGCAAAATTTCCTCAACCGGTTTTTTGAACTGCTCCTTTGCCTTTCGAAACGAAAGGCCTCCCATATCCTTAGAAAGGTGAGAAAATCAGAGGAACCTTCGCAAAATCTATTATGTATGGTATCCGCAGAGGTTTCCTTGCCGGCCGGACGCTGCCTGGGATCCTGGATACTAAGTGCCGCTCCGATTATGGCGGCCTCGTTGAAACAGCCCTCCTCAAGCGCCTGGAGGATTATCCTGGAGATTCTTGGGTCAAGCGGAAGCCTGGCCATGATTCTGCCCCTGTCTGTCAGCCTGGAGGAGGAATCTATTGCCCCCAGCTCCAGCAATGTGGCCACGCCCTCCTTTATCAGCCGCGGTGAAGGGGAATCGATGAATGGGAAGTCCTCTACCGGCCCCATGTCCATGGCCAGGAGCCTCAATACCACCTCGGCAAGATTCGATCTCAATATTTCCGGCTGGGTGAAATCAGGCCGTACCTCGTAGTCATCCTTGGAATACAGGCGAATACAGGTTCCGGGTTCAAGGCGTCCTGCACGTCCTGCACGCTGCATGGCGCTCGCCTTGGAAACAGGGGAAACCGGCAGGGATCTGGTCCGTGACCTTACGTTGTACCTGGAAATCCTGGCCAGGCCACTATCTATTACATATCTTATTCCCGGTACGGTGATGGATGTCTCGGCGATATTGGTAGCCACTACTATCTTTTGATTGGCAGAAGGCCTAAATATCCTTCTTTGTGCCTGGCCTGTGAGTCTGCCATACATGGGAAGCACCGTGACCCCGCTGGGATACCGGGCCGTAAGAAGGCCTACCGCCTCCTGTATATCCCTTTCCGTTGGAAGAAAGATCAGTATGTCACCATCCCTGTCCCTCTTTCGAACCCACCTGACTGCATTGGTAACCATGGCAGGAAGTTCCATTTCCTCGTCATCTCCATCCATTTTTTCAGGAGGCAGATATACGATTTCCACTGGATATGAACGGCCCTCCACATGGACTATCGGCACGGGACCGAATGCCTTGATGAAACTGGAGGTATCCATGGTGGCCGAGGTAATGATGATCCGAAGGTCTTGCCTGTATGCCACGAGGCGACGGAGGATGCCCAGGATGAAATCTATATTGAGACTGCGTTCGTGGGCCTCGTCAACTATGATGGTATCGTAGTTTCTCAGGTAGCGATCCTGATGCAACTCGGCAAGGAGCATACCGTCAGTCATAAACTTTATCCTGGTATGCCTGGTGGTGGCATCCTTGAAGCGCACACGGTATCCAACAAGGGCCGAAAGGGAAGGGCCGAGTTCCTCTGCAACCCTGGAGGCAGCGGTGATGGCGGCAACCCGCCTGGGCTGGGTACATGCTATGGACCTTTTACGTCCTCTGCCCGCCGCCATGCATATCTTTGGAAGCTGGGTGGTCTTGCCCGATCCGGTTTCACCGGTGACGATTACTACCTGATTCTGCCTGATACTGGTTATCAAATCATCCCAGAAATCCCCGATGGGGAGGCCTGGGAAACACCTTATGGCAGACAGGTCCTGGCGGTTAATCTTTTCTTCATATCTCGGGCCACGTACAGGCGGCCTCGTAGGTTTACGTTTACAGGAGGACGATATGCGCGGCTTCAAAATGATAGGTAGGGGTTGGTTTTCTTCTGCTCACCAAGTGTTGCAGTAGGTTTGGGGCCATAATCATGGCCTGGCAATACAATAGTTGGATCTGGAAGGGGATAGATCCTGGTTTTAAGTGACTTTATGAGGGTATCATAAGAACCACCAGGCAGGTCCGTACGGCCTATGGCGTCTATGAACAATGTGTCCCCGGTAACGATGTAATTTTGCCCATAGAGACAAACCGATCCTGGAGAATGTCCAGGGGTATGGATTACCTCGAAGCCAAGGTTGCCAACCCTTATCACATCACCGTCTTCGATGTATTCATCAGCAGGAGGGGCGGGTTCAAATCCCCATGCAAGGAACATCCCGGCGACCTCAGGGTCCCTGAAGAGCTTGTCGTCTGCCTCGTGCATCAAAACAGGTGCCCCTGTTATCTCCTGCATCTTCTTGTTTCCACACGTATGATCCGGATGTCCATGGGTATTTACGATGTATTTCAGCCTAAGACCCAGCGAGTCTATCCGATCGGCTATCAATTGTTCGCTTCCGGCTGGATCTATGACCATGGCCTCCTTCTTTTCAGGACACCCGATTACATAGGCCCTTACTGCCAGGGATCCAACCGTAAAATCTTCAAGTATTATCAACCCGATCCTCCTTACGTTTCATAGCCTTTACATGTAACGCCGCATGCATCCCGGCTACACATCCCTCTCCAACGGCCTTTGCCATTTGGAACGGTGGGCCGCATATGTCTCCGGCGGCAAAGATACCCGGTATATTCGTGGATTGCTTTTCATCGGTAAGAATGAAGGTAAACTTTTCAGGGTCTAGATTCACGCCGAGGAACGCGGCAAGCTCCATGGCCCCCTTTGCCCCACGTTCTATAAAAAGGCCGTCTAGGTCAAGCACGGTACCGTCATCAAGCTCTATACCGGTCAACTTGTCTTTGCCAATGAGTTTCTTGACCTTGCGCCCCTTCAGCACATCTACCTTGCTCGCATCCAGTTCTTTCCGCAGGGCGTGGCTTACATCGAGTGTATCGGTGATCAGGGTCACCTCCCTGGCGAGCCTTTCCAGGGTGAGGGCACCGTGGACAGCGGCACTGCCGCCACCCGTAACCGCTACAGAGGCATCCCTGTAGAAATTGGCATCGCAGTCCACACAATAACTTACCCCGCGGCCAACAAGGTCCTTTTCCCCTTTGAGGCCAAGACCCTTGCGGGAAACTCCCGTGGCAAATATCAGGCTGTGGCAGCGATAGATGCCGCCATCTTCACTGGTGATCTCGAACATGCCATTTCCAGTAACAGATGTGGCAACGGCGTCTTCCCTCAAAAATTTTACCCCGAAGCTTGCGGCCTGGGACATACCTGCATCGAGCAACTCCTGGCCGGTTTTCACCCCTTCTACACAGCAGTAGTTCTCTATGTGGGCCTTATAAAGGCTGCTGGATTCAGGCCGCCCCATTACGAGCACGTTGACCTTTTTCCTGCTTGCATGGATCGCGGCCTGCAGACCCCCCGGGCCAGTTCCTAGTATGATTACGTCAAAATTCTGTATCTCTGTACGGTATGTTTCTGCCTTCATTGTAGAATCACCCCATCCTCTGTGGAGTTGTCGGATTCACTATCGAGGATGGTACAGGCTATCCTGTACTCCTCCCGGAGCCATGCACCCAGGTCCGCCATCTTACAGCGTTTGCAGCAAAAGGGCCTGTATGGGTTACTTGGATCCAATACAACTGGGGCACCGCAGTGCGGGCAGCTATGGTTCTTTTTGTCATGCATCGTTCTGTACTTGTTTCCTTTCATAGTAAAGATGGCCTGCGCCTTTTCCTCCTGCCGGTGATAAGGCCTATTATCCAGCCGATGAGGAGTACCCCGGCGCCGGCAACGAACCATTTTATATTATTGCTATTTTCAAGACCTTGGATCTTCCGCTTGGAGGTTGCAAGTTCCTGCTTTGCAGTTTCAAGTTCCTTCACAGTATCTGTAAGCATCTTTTTTATTTGTACAACGTTTTCCGAATCCTTCTTAAGGATTTCATAGCTCTTGCGGGTAGAATCGGCCTGGGTAATGCATGTTTCGAGCCGTCTTTTACATTCGTTAGATTCTGAAGATATGGCGGCTAACCTGCTATTCAATGCATTGGTTTTCTTTACAAGGTCCCTGTTTTTCCTTTCCAGGTCATCTACTACGTCCTTAAGGGGTGGCGACTTACTGAGATAACGACGCAACATCCATCCTTCCTTCCCGCTATCGGTGCGTACAAACGCCCAAGGCCCATCCTCCCCAAGGAGTTCAACCTTTGCACCATCAGGGACTATTGCGATTATCCTGTTTTTTTGTGTTTTTCCACTCCTGATCGGTATCTCTGTGCTAGGTGTTACATAGTAACTTTCCGAATGGACTAATGGCGGCAAAAGGATGCCAAAGATCAGTGGCAGAGCGGTGAGTACTATCAATGTGCTTATTCCTAATCGGCGTGATATCCCTGGCTTTCGCCAGCTAGATGGATCGATCATGACAATCTTCTCCTGTTTTGACATCCTCTCCGAGGTGGCAGGCCTTGTTGAATGGTTTCAACACAGTGCAACTCGACGGAAGTGACCTCTTGACGTTTTATTAAGATACACGGGCATTTTAGGCTAAAATGGCCTTGATGCCAACTCCTGCCCTTACTATCCCTGCCAGGCCACTTTATTACGTTCCATACCCGGGAGAGATATGTTCACACGGTGAAATCAAACGGCTTAAGAAGAAAATCTGGTTTGACAAGGGATAATTTTTGGACCAGTCTTAGGCTGAATTAAAAGGATTACCAGGACACCGATTCCAATCAAGGACAGATAAAGCACGTGTAGGAGGAAATTTCAAATGAATCGCAGGACCTTCTTGAAAAAGACCACAGCAGGCATGCTTGCTGCCGGGCTCGCAAGTGGCATACCGGTCAAAAACGGCTATGCCCAGGGCAAAACGTTCAGATGGCGGATGGTCACTTCCTGGCCGCCGGGCTTTCCTATTCTTCAGACAGGTGTCGAGAGGTTTGTCACCAGGGTTGCACAATTAAGTGGCGGAAGGCTCCAGATACGGGTATTTGCAGGTGGAGAGCTCGTTCCACCCCTTGGGGTGTTCGATGCGGTAAGCCAGGGTTCGGCACAAATGGGTCATAGTGCCTCTTATTACTGGGCAGGGAAATGCCCTGCTGCACAATGGTTTACCTCTGTACCGTTCGGATTCAACGCCCAGGGCATGAACTCCTGGCTCTACTACGGAGGCGGCCTGAGGCTGTGGGAGGAGATATACAGGGATTTCAACCTGGTTCCCAGACCGGCAGGGAACACCGGTGTGCAGATGGGTGGTTGGTTCAACAAGCGTATAGATTCCCTCAAGGATTTCAAGGGGCTCAAGATGAGGATACCTGGCCTTGGAGGCAAGGTCCTGGCAAGGGCCGGGGGCACGGTAGTGCTACTTCCTGGTGGAGAGATATATACGTCCCTAGAACGTGGCGTCATAGATGCCACCGAGTGGGTGGGACCGTGCCACGACTTAAGGATGGGATTTCAGCGGGTGGCAAAGTTCTACTACGGGCCTGGCTGGCATGAACCGGGAAGCACGCTGGAGTTGACAATAAACAAGGATGCCTATGATGGTCTTCCCGTGGATCTCAGGGCAGTCATAGATACGGCGGCCGCTGAGTTGAACGTGCAGATGCTTTCAGAATTCGAGACGGAAAACGCACGTGCACTGGAAAGGCTTAGATCAAAGAGCAAGGTGAAGATATTGACCTTTCCTACGCCGGTGCTGGAAGGGCTTAAAAAACTATCCGTGGCAACCCTTGAGGATGAGGCGGCAAGGGACTCACAGGCCACGAAGGTACATAGAAGTTATCTGGCATTCAAAAGGGTCATGGAGGGCTGGTCAGAATTATCTGAAAAACAATATTATAACGTAATGTTGGGATGATATATTACAAATTTAAACCCTTTCAACAGATGAGTAACCCTGCACTTCTATCTGGCAAGAAGCCTTGGCAGCCAAGTGGCTATTCCTGGAAAGATGATTATCAAGGCCAGGGCCAGTATCTGTAGGATCACGAAGGGAATAATCCCCTTGTAGATCTCCACCGTGGTTATTCCGGGGGGTGAAACACCCTTTAGATAAAACAGTGCGAATCCAAAGGGTGGCGTAAGAAATGAGGTCTGGAGATTTATGGCGAAAAGTATGGCGAACCATACCGGATCAAAACCAAAGGATTTCATTATGGGGGCCAGTACTGGTATGTGAATAAACGTTATTTCTATAAAATCCAGGAAAAATCCTGCCACGAATACCACGGCCATAACCGTGGCCAGTATTGCCCATTTCCCAAAGGGTATATGGGAAACAAATTGCCTTATGACCACATCCCCGCCGAGTCCTCTGAATACCAGTCCAAAGGCCGCTGCCCCTACCAGTATTGTAAATACCATACTGGTCAATTGGGTGGTGGCGAGCATGACCGTCCTGAGTACCTCCATATTCAGACGGCGATTGGCTGCACATAGTATCGTGGCCCCGGCAGCACCTACACCTGCCGCCTCTGTGGGAGAGGCGATGCCTGCGAATATGGACCCTAGTACAGATATCATAAGCAATAGGGGAGGTAATAGGGCCTTTGCAAGAAATATCTTGAAACTAGACGTTATTTCCGGATGTAAGGAATTAAATCTGATGTAAGGTGTCAAGTCTGGTTTGAATTTGCTTATCAGGAAGATATAACATGCATAGAACGCAACCAGGACAAGGCCCGGGATTACCGCTCCCATAAAAAGATCACCTACCGATACGCCTATAATATCCCCAAGAAGCACCAACACGATGCTTGGAGGTATTATCTGTCCCAGGGTGCCGGATGCGGCAATGGTGCCTGTTGAAAGTTCATGTTGGTATCCATGTTCCATCATGGTTGGCAATGCCAACAATCCCATGGTAACCACGGTTGCGCCAACTATACCTGTGGATGCACCCAGGAGTCCACCAACCACCACTACAGCGATGGCAAGTCCGCCCCGGATACGTCCGAAAGCCATGGCCATGGCCTCCAACAGGTCCTTTGCCAGACCCGACCTTTCCAGCATGACCCCCATGAAAATGAACAAGGGTACGGCGACCAGGGTGAAGTTGCTCATAATTCCCCAGATCCTGAGGGGCAACAGATTGAAAAAATTCCAACCAAATCCCACGAGACCAAAGAACAACGCCGTTCCAAGGAGGGTGAAGGCCACTGGAAACCCAAAAAGCAGCAGGATCGTGAGCACGAGAAACATCCAGGCAGGCAGATAGTACACCCTCAGCCCTCCTCATCCGTTTCGATGCCCAGCAAGGTAAAAAGATTCCTGATAAACAGTGAAATCCCCTGTATCCCCACAAGCATGAATCCAAGGGGAATAGCCGCCTTTATCAGGTAACGGAAAGGCAATCCGCCGGGTTCTGGAGAACCCTCGTGCATGGACCATGAAGAATAGATAAAGGGGAAGGATGTCTTTATTACCAGATAACACCCTGGAAACAGGAAGATCAGGCAGCCAACCAGGTTGATAAGGGCCTTTCCACGTCTGCCAAGCCTTTGGTAGAATACGTCTACCCTAACGTGATCATTGTGTTTCAAGGTGAAACCTGCCCCCAGGAGGAAGACCAGGGAAAAGGCGTGCCATTCAAATTCCTGGAGGGCAAGATAGCTCACGCTGAACACGTAGCGAAGCAATACATCGACACTGACTACTATCACCATGAGCAGGGTAAGCCATGATATGATTCTGCCCACCTTCTCATTGAGCCAGTCAATAAGCCTGCTGACCCTTAGAAATACAAGAGCCGATCTTGATCTTGATTGTCCCATCTATTGTTCTCCTTGGCACGGTGATCCTTGGCGTCAGCCAAACCTTATTATGCAGCCTGTACCTTTGACGCCACACCCATGAGCATGAAAACACTGCCCAAGGGCAGGATGTATTTCCACAGTAAATAAATATTTGCTTTTTACCCGGATTGACATATATATTGCATAAAATCATTTTGAGAAGGGAGGATCTTTTTATGCGCTTGATACTGTTAGGGGGTCCTGGTGCAGGCAAGGGCACCCAGGCAAAATTTATTACTGAGAAATTCGGCATACCGCAAATCTCTACAGGTGATATGTTGAGGGCAGCCGTAAAGGCTGGAACCAAACTCGGGCTTGAGGCAAAAAAATACATGGATGCAGGGGAGCTTGTGCCCGATGATGTCATAATCGGCCTTGTCAAGGAACGTATCAAGGAGGATGATTGCCAAAAGGGCTTCCTGTTTGACGGTTTCCCCAGGACGATTCCCCAGGCAGAGGCGATGAAAGAGGCAGGTGTCAAGATCGACTATGTGGTGGATATAGATGTGCCAGATGAAGAAATCATCAAAAGGATGGCAGGGCGCAGGGTACATCTGCCCTCTGGAAGGACCTATCACATCGTCTTCAATCCACCGAAGGTAGAGGGGAAGGACGATGTCACTGGCGAACCCCTAATCCAAAGGGAAGACGACAAGGAAGAAACGGTCAGAAAACGCCTTGAGGTCTATCATTCCCAGACCGAGCCACTGGTGGACTTCTATAAGAAATGGGAGGCATCAGGGGATGCCGACGCCCCCAAGTATATAAGAATCAATGGGGTAGGGTCCGTGGAAGAAATAAGGGATCAGATCTTCAAGGCCCTAGGTGCCTGATCCGTTTCGAGCTATCTTTTCTATCAATTGCAGGAAACCGGTAGGGGCCCCTGGGAAAACGATCTCTTGTTCGAAAAAACAGCCGTCGTGCAAAGGGGAAAGTTTTTTTCAGAGGCCCTTTGAAGACCTCCAGAAGATCTATTTGGATTCCCACCAGGTCAGCAGACCAAGTTCAAATTTATGTCCCAGTTCCTTCCTGAAGGGATAGCATCTTATGGTAAAGCCTATCAACCCACTTGAAAGGCACAATAGCGTGCCTTGAAAGACATGGCCTCCCTCTTGTCGTTCACCTGTTGGCAGGAGGGGCAGTGGATGGCCTTCGGGTAGCTCTCCCTTGTCATCAAGCCTACCGATATATGCATCCACACGGACCTCATCCGAAGAAAGTTCCCCAAGGTCCACCACGGCCTTGATGGGTAGCCGGTCTCCTACCCTGGGTGAGCCATTCAGGGGAATCTGGACGTCATTGATCCTGACCTTGTGCCATACCTCCATGACCCGCTTCTTCCATTGAGAGACCTCCTTTGCCTCATTCCATCCATCCTTTGCCAACAAATGCCATCTTGATATATTGGGAAGATAGAACCTCTTGCTGTATTCCTCTACCATTCGGTTTGTGTTGAAATATGGACACAGAGAAAGGATGGATTTCTTCATCATCTCAACCCAGCCGTGTGGAATGTTATGGGTTGAGCGTGTATAGAAGAGTGGGACAACGGTATTCTCCAGCAATTCGTATAATAGGCGGCTTTCGACCTCATCCTGATACTCATGATCTTCGTATTCCTCACCAGCACCTATTGCCCAGCCGTTTTCTCCGTTGTAGCCCTCTACCCACCATCCATCCAGGATGCTCAGATTCAGCCCACCGTTGGCAGGAACCTTCATCCCGCTCGTACCGCTGGCCTCCATTGGACGCCGAGGGGTATTAAGCCATACGTCAACGCCTTGAACAAGGTATCTGGCCACTTCGATGTCGTAATTCTCTATAAAAACCACGTGCATCCTGAATTCAGGGGTGTTGGCCATCTGGACCACCGTGTGGATCAATTCCTTGCCGTATTTGTCCTGTGGGTGCGCCTTGCCACTAAATATTATCTGTACGGGTCTCTCATCATTGGTCAGAATGGTTTTAAGGCGTTCAACATCCTTGAACAGCAAGGTTGCACGCTTGTATGTGGCAAAACGCCTGGCAAAGCCTATCGTCAGGGCCTCTGGATCAAGGACCTCATCCGCCACCTTGAGTTGATACTTTGGCGCTCCCTTTGCCTCGAGTTGTTCCTTGAGTCGGCTTCTTGCAAATGAAATAAGCCGCTCTCTCAGCCGTTCCCTGCTTCGCCAGAGTTCAAACGCAGGTATATGCTCCACCCGTTTCCATATGGCGTGATTGGCAGGCTCATCGATCCATCTCGATCCAAGGTAGCGCTGATACAGCCTGGACATCTCGCTCGACAACCATCCGAGCGTATGAATTCCGTTGGTAATATGGGTTATCGGCACCTCGTGTTTCGGGATCTGGGGCCATATATCCGCCCACATCTTCCTTGAAACCTCACCATGTAGCTTGCTTACGCCGTTCGTTTGGGAGGCCATCTTGATAGCGAGCACTGCCATACAGAAGTCCTCGGAGGTATTGCCAGGGTAGATCCTACCCAGATCCAGGAAACGTTCTATACCTATGCCAAGTTCGTTGGCGATGTTTGAAAAATAACGTCGTATCAGATCCGGTGGGAACCTGTCTATTCCAGCAGGAACCGGTGTATGGGTGGTGAAAACGCTGGTTGCCCTTACGGCCTCGAGCGCCTCATCATATCCTAGCCCTTCATGTCTTATGAGCTGAAGGAGCCGCTCGATGGCCATGAAGGCCGAATGGCCCTCATTCATGTGGCAGACGGTTGGCATCTGGTTCAAGGCCTTCAGTACCTTGATCCCACCCATACCAAGGACAATCTCCTGTTGCAGCCTGGTCTCGAGATTCCCCCCGTACAGATAGGATGTAATCTGCCTATCTGCCCTGGAGTTGAGAGGAACATCCGTGTCCAACATGTAGATCTTGATCCTGCCGACTGCCAGGGACCAGACCTTCAGATGCACAATGCGGTCGGCGAGCTGGACCTGTACCATTATGGATTCACCGCTTTCATTCTTCAGGGGTGTAAGCGGCATGTTGTAGAAATCGTTGGAAGGGTAGGTCTCAAGCTGCCAACCATCTGGATTCAGATATTGTTTAAAATAGCCGTGCTTATACAGTAGCCCCACGCCAAACAGGGGAAGGCCGAGATCACTGGCCGATTTCATATGATCACCGGCAAGGATACCCAAGCCCCCGGAATATAACGGCAGGCTTTCATGGATACCGAATTCAGCCGAAAAATAGGCTATAGATCCTTTGTCTTCGTCCTGCCTGACCTTTTTGTACCACGTCTGGGCCTTCAGATACCTGTCCAGCTCACTTTTAACACCCTCCATCCGGGCAAGGAAGATTTCATCCCTTTCAAGCTGCTCCAGCCTGGGCTGTTCGATGGTGCCCAGCAGGGCCACAGGGTTATGTCTGGTACGCTCCCAGACATCCCGGTCCATATCCTGGAAGAGATACAAGGCCTCAGGAGTCCAGGTCCACCAACAGTTGAGGGCTATCTCCATCAGGGGAGCAAGACGTTCCGGCAGGTTTGGAACAATGGTAACCGTTTGAATATTGGGCATAGATCAGGTGTCCCTAATTATGTTTTTGATAATTTAATACGAGCCTATCGTCTCCAGGCTCAACGAGGATCACGTCCCCTTTCTTCAATCCCTTGAATAGGATGGCATCGGCCACAGGATCCTTTATTTCCCGTTGGATAAGACGCCCAAGGGGCCTTGCACCAAATTTTGGATCGTAACCATGAACGGCAAGCCAGTGACGTGCTTCAGGGCTGACAACCAGCCTTATCTTCCTGGAGCTGAGCTGGTCCTGGACCTCGTGAATAAGTTTATCAACAACCTTCTCAACGACACTCTGCTCCAGTTGGTTGAAGACTATGACAGAATCCAGCCTGTTTCTGAACTCGGGGCTGAACGTCCTTCTCACCGCGTCTTCCCCCTTTCTGGTCTTTTCCTTTTTATCAGGGCCGAATCCTATGGTACGGCTTTCCAACTCCCTGGCCCCTGCGTTAGAGGTCATTATCAGAATCACATGACGAAAATCGGCCCTCTTGCCAGTATTATCGGTAAGAGTAGCATAATCCATTACCTGAAGGAGGATGCTGAACAGGTCAGGATGTGCCTTCTCGATCTCATCAAGGAGTAACACACAGTATGGATGCTTTCTTATGGCATCTGTGAGAAGTCCTCCCTGATCGAATCCAACGTATCCCGGAGGTGCACCAATGAGTCTGGCCACCGCGTGCTTTTCCATGTATTCGCTCATATCGAACCGCTGGAAATGAACCCCCAAAGTCCTTGCGGTCTGCCTGGCCAGTTCGGTCTTTCCGACCCCTGTTGGCCCAATGAAAAGGAACGATCCTATAGGACGTTCAGGATGAGAAAGACCTGCCCTGGAACGCTTTATAGCAGTGGCAAGACGATTGATCGCCTCTTCCTGGCCGAACACCACCTTGTTCAGGGCCGCCTCAAAATTTTCCAGACGCGTCACGTCGGAACGGCTTATGTTCTTTTCCGGTATATTGGCTGTCTTGGCAACCACCGTTTCTATGTGGCGAACGGTGATCACACCGGGATCAGGCCGAACCCCCCTTGTCAGCCTTAACAGTGCTGCTGCCTCATCGATTACGTCGATTGCCTTATCAGGGAGATGGCGATCTGTGATGTATCTTGCCGAAAGCACCGCAGCGGCCTTGAGGGCATTGTCCGTATATCTCACGTGATGGTGGCTCTGGTATTGTTCCTTGAGCCCCCTGAGTATCTGGATGGTTTCCTGGACACTGGGTTCCCAGACCTCTATCTTTTGAAAACGTCTCGACAGGGCCCGGTCCTTTTCGAAGAAATTCTTGTATTCCTCAAAGGTGGTAGAGCCTATGCATCTGATATCACCCTTGGCAAGTACGGGTTTCAATATGTTCGATGCATCCAGTGAGCCACCGCTTGTGGCGCCGGCCCCAACAATAGTGTGGATTTCATCGATAAAGAGTATGGCACGCGGGCGCTGGCTCAACTGAGCAATTACCTCTTTCAGCCTTGCCTCGAATTCACCTCTGTATTTCGTGCCGGCAAGCAGGGAGCCCATATCCAGGGCAAAGATCTCGGTATCTAACAGGGGTTCTGGCACCTGTCTGTTCCAGATCTTGAGGGCAAGCCCCTCTGCAAGGGCTGTCTTGCCGACCCCGGGGTCTCCAACATAAATGGGATTATTCTTCCTGCGCCTGCAAAGGATCTGCATGGTCCTTTCCAGTTCCATGGTTCGTCCTACCAAGGGATCGATTGCCCCTTCGGCTGCACGCTCTGTAAGGTTAATGGCAAAGCTTTCCAAAGCTCCGCTTTTCTGAGGCGGACTTTTTACCCTTGGCCCTGTCTCGGGATCGTGTGACATGGAGGCCTGGGTGTGGGAGGAGACCTTTGCAATACCATGGGATATAAAATTCAGTATGTCCAGGCGGGATATGCCTTCCTGCTTGAGGAAATAGACAGCATAGGTCTCTTCTTCGGTCATGATAGCGCTGAGGAGGTCTCCAATATCTGCCTCTTCCTTTCCTGAAGACTGCACATGCATGATTGTCTTCTGCAATACCCTTTGCAGAGCCGAGGTAGGCTGTGGTGTCTCGATACCGTTTTGGGGCAACTTTTCCAGATGCGTGTCAAAGAAGTTTTCTATTCGCGCCCTTATGCGTTTCAAGTTGCCACCGCAGGCGGTAATTACCTCTTCACCCTTCTTGTGATGCAGCAGGGCAAAAAGAAGATGCTCCAGGGAAAGGTATTCATGTTGCCTAAGATGGGCCTCCCTGGCAGCGGCTCCCAACATCAATTCTACGTCTTTGCTGATCATGGTTGATTCTCTCTTATGCAGGTTCCATGCTGGCCATTAACGGAAAGCCCGCCTCACGGGCCCTGGCATGTACCGCATCTATTTTTGTTTCAGCTATTTCAGCCTGATATGTTCCGCAAACCCCTATGCCCTTGTTGTGGACCTCCAACATGATGCCCGTGGCCTCGGCAGGGGTCTTATGGAATATTTCCTCCAGTATACGGACCACAAAATCCATTGTGGTATAATTGTCATTGTGCAACAGGACCCTATAGAGAGGAGGTTCCCCAAGATCCTGTTCGGTCTCAGCGTCAATCTCTTCCTGTTTTAATACATCGTCTTCCATGGCGTATACTCAATAATTCCTTTTCAAATAAATGAGAAATTCCCTGTTACCCTTGGCACCGGATATCGGGGAAGGAGTCACGCCGCAGACAACAAGCCCGGCTTCATCCCTGAAAAAGGCCTCAAGGTCCCCGACAACCTTTCTGTGCATGGCAGGATCCCTAACTATACCACCTTTTCCTACCTGGCCCTTTCCTACCTCGAATTGTGGCTTGATCAACGCTATTATCATACCCGTTTCTGCCATATGCAAAATGGCTGCCGGCACTACTATTTTTAAGGAAATGAAGGAGGTGTCAATAGTAATGAGCTCCATTTTGTCGGGTAAGGAATCGGGAAGCAGTGACCTTATATTTGTCCTTTCCATTACCATGACCCTGGGGTCGTTTCTGAGTTTCCAGTCCAGTTGCCCATAGCCCACATCCACGGCATAAACCCTTCTTGCCCCCCTCTGGAGCAAACAATCGGTAAAGCCACCAGTGGAGGCACCGACATCCATACAAACCAGGCCCCTTACGTCTATACCAAAATAGTCGAGCCCATGCTCCAGTTTAACACCACCGCGTCCCACGTAGGGAATCCCCGTAGTAAGGATTTCCAGCTCTGCATGTACCGGCACATTCTGCCCGGACTTGTCCACCAGCTTCCCATCTACCCTGACTTGTCCGGCACCAATCAAGGCCTGGGCCTTGTTCCTTGTCTCTGCCAGACCGCGCTCCACCAGCAATATGTCCAGTCTGGACTTTTTTTTTGCCACGTTATGGCACATTGTGTTAACCTTGTGTATACGCAACAGATCCTGTCGGAAAACCGGCTTTCCCCGGTTTTCGTAGTCTTTTGGATTTTCTCTTAGTTTCAATAGATTATAAGTTTTTTTTAAAGGGGTTTCAACGTGGCTGTTTCGGAGAAGGAAATCCTGGACGCCTTGAGGGCGGTACAGGAACCGGAATTAAAACAAAACATCGTGGACGTTGGCATGGTTGAGGACGTGGAAATCGCTGGCCCACATATAAAGGTAACCGTTGCGCTGACAATGGCCAGTTCCCCCATGAAAGACCGGATAAAGAATGAGGTCAAGGAGGCGCTGAAGGGTATCGCGGGTGTAGGAGAGGTCAAGGTGGTGCTCACCCTGATGACATCCGAACAGAGGGCGCGCATATTTGGCCAAGCTCCCTCTGAAATGGAAGGCATGAAGGGAGTAAGGAAGGCTATAGCCATCGCAAGTGGTAAGGGTGGAGTGGGTAAGACAACGTTGACGGTCAACCTCGCCATTGCCCTGTCCATGCAGGGCCAAAGTGTCGGGATACTTGACGCCGATATGCATGGTCCTGACATTCCGATAATGTTGGGGATAAAGGAAAGACCCGTTGGATCAAGGGGAATGCTGCTACCTATAGAAAAATACGGGTTGAAGATCATGTCAACTGGCATCCTGGCAGGGCAGGGCGACCCCATCGTGTGGAGAGGCCCCCTTGTCAATAAGGCCATCAAGGAATTCTTGGGCCATGTCCTGTGGGGAAACCTGGATTTCTTGCTCGTGGACCTTCCTCCTGGAACAGGAGATGCACCCCTTACTGTCTCTACTGTTATACCTCTAAATGGTGTCTTGATAGTTACCACACCACAGAAGGTGGCCCTGGCCGATGTGAGGCGGTCCATCGGGCTTTTCAGGGGACACGATGTGCCGATCATAGGTATTGTGGAAAACATGTCGTTTTTCAGGCTACCGGGTAGTCCAGACGGAGAGGTCATGGAGATCTTTGGAAGCGGTGGCGGTGAAAGGATCGCCAAGGCCTTTAAATTGCCTCTACTGGGCAGGATCCCCCTTGACCCTGCCATAAGGGCCGGAGGCGATACCGGCAGGCCTGTAACCCTTGAGTCGGACTCCGAGGCATCGGACGCCTTCAAGGAAATAGCCTCCAGGCTACTCATCTACTGTTCAAGGCCGTCTGCAAGAGAGGAATCTTCCTAACAAGATGTTTTTTTACGGGGCCGGATTACCTACCCCTATCCGGCTAATGGGCAAGGGTGCCTCCCTGCCCAATAGAAAATTGTCCCAAAAGAGAGGTCTTATGGATTGCAACAAATCCTTCTCGAAAGAAATACTGAACAAGGCAGAGCTGTTCGACCTTATGGTTACCAATCTGCCGCTGGGTCTCCTGGCTGTGGACGAAGGCGGTATAATCATTGAATTCAATCCGGCTGCTGAAAAAATCACCGGTTATTCGAAGTCAGAGGTCGTTGGCAGGAAATGCCTAGATGTTTTCAAGGGAGCACTGTGCCATGAATGTTGCCCACTAAAGGGAACAGAACCCAATATTAGATCCTCTACCTTGCAGCAAGAAGCCATGTTGATACACAAGGATGGCCACAAGGTACCCATCATCCTGACCGCAGCACTCCTGAAGGACGATACCGGGCGAACGAGGGGGGGGCTGGAGATGTTCAGGGACATCACCGAGCACAAGAAGATGGAAAAACATCAAAGGGTCCTGATTTCCATGTTTGCCCATGATCTGAAGGCCCCCATCGCCATTGCAGGGGCCTTTCTGGTAAGGCTACTTAAGGGCAAGGCAGGGGCGTTGAACGAAAAACAAAAGGAATATCTGGAGGCAATAGATAAGGAGATAAAGAGGCTTGATGGATATATCCGTTCCTTTTTGGATATATTGAGAATGGAGGCGGGACAGATTCCCCTTTCCCTTGAATCCTGCAGTATTGACAAAACGATATATGAAATTGCTGAGCTCTTTAAATTTCAGGCCGCTAAAAAACATATCAAGATAGATATAGAGATCCCGGAAAAACTGCCCATATTGATGGTGGACAAGGATCAGCTACAGAGAGTGATGACCAACCTGATAGACAATGCCCTGAAATACTCGCCCAAGAACTCCACTGTCACCATCAAGGTTACGGAGACGGATGAATCCATAGTTTGCCAGGTCAAGGATTCCGGACCAGGAATACGACCAGAAGACCTTCCTTTCATCTACGATCCCTTTTACCGTGGACACGGCAAATCCGGCGAGGAATCACAGAAACCTGGTTCAGGTATTGGTCTAGCCGTCGTGAAAAGTATCGTGGAGGCACACGGCGGCAAGGTATGGGTGGAGAGCAAACCAGGCAAGGGCGCCTCTTTCTTCTTCTCAATCCCCAAGAGGCCGCCACGAAAAGATGGGGTTTAGACCTCTGAAGATGGATACAGAGGTCATTTTTGCCTTCAACAAGGCCGCCAGGGAGTATGATGACTGGTATGAGGGTAACGCGTTGTTTGATGCGGAACTTGAGGCGGTCAGACGTTTAATCCATGTTTCGCCAGTATCGCTTGAGGTGGGGGTTGGTACGGGTAGGTTTGCAAGTGCCTTGGAGATAGGCTACGGCGTCGATCCCGCATTCGAGATGTTGAATATTGCAAAGGCCAGGGGCATAAGGTGCGTACAGGCCTTTGCTGAAGCCTTGCCTTTCAAGGATGCAAGCTTCCAACAGATCTTTTTTTTCTTCACCCTTTGTTTTCTGGGGGACACAATCCATGCCCTTCGGGAGGCTCACCGCATTCTCATATCCAATGGCTCATTAATAATTGGATTTGTGCCGAAGAATTCTAAATGGGGAAATTATTACCGTTACAAGAAGGCACAGGGGCATAGACTTTACAGGTATGCCACATTTCTATCCTTTGAAGACGTAAAAAAGAGCCTTTCCTCGGTGGGGTTCCGTATAAAAAGGGCTGTTTCCAGGATGCTGGGCCTTCCTGGGCAATCCGGGCCAAACCTTGATATTTTATCCGATAAATTGGATATAACTGCTGATTTTATTGTCTTATATTGTGTGCCTATAAATCTTGACAGAGGGTATGAAAATGCAAAAGATCCATTCCCAAAAGACCCATATTGATCAGATTACAGGGCTGAGAAATATGGAGGCCTTCATGGAGGACCTTGAAAGGGAGCTGGCAAGGGTTCACAGGTATGGCCACCGCATCACACTACTGCTTCTGGATGTCATTGGTGGGGGTGAAGGGGCGGAGGAGATACCTTCCCAGCCCGATGATACCTATCTGGAATTAGTCGCACGGATCTTCACCGAGGTGCTCAGAAAAAGCGATTCCTTTTACCGTGTGGATGTTGCCAGGTTTGCAGCAATACTGCCCAACGCATACGAGGCAGGAGGGGAGGCAGCAGCCTTGAGATTGAAAAGGAGTATTTCTGAAGAGGCAGGTAAAAATCTCGACCGACAATATCCTGTTGCGGCAGGGGTGGTGAGTGTAGGACCTGAGAATTACTCATCCCCTGCATCCCTTCTTGACAGCCTCAAACAAGACCTCCGACGTGACAGATATTGTCAGGTAATCGACCTTGGAGCAACCCGAGAGAGTAAGCACATGGAAAGGGGTAAAGTATTGATAGATTCGTCCATCAAGGACCACTCCATCCTCAAAACCTTGATCCTTTCGCGGGGCTATAGGGCAGATACCTTTGTAGATATCCAGGATATCCATTCACTTTTGAGGGCTGGACAGACCTATTGTTTGGTCATGGGACCAGGTCTTTCTGATCTCGAACGGCTCGAAATGACGCAAAAACTGCACGATAGAAGGGAAGTATGTGATAACGTATACATCGTGTGGCTTGAACCACCGGAAACGGATATCGAGGCACCAGCGACACAATCCGGAGGTTTCGAGGAAATCGTACCCGCCACCTGTGATGCAAGAATGCTTGCAAACAGTATCTCTAAAGGCTTCAAGATTCTCGAACTCAAAAAGGCCGCAGGTGAAACGAAGAGGCTTCAAGATTCCTTGAGTAGCATAGGATCATTCTCACATCAGTTGAATCAACCCCTCCAGGTTATAATTGGAAAGCTCGAGCTACTGATATTCGAGATGGAAGACGAACCACTGCCAGGCCAGGAAAACATCCTGAACACATTGAAGGAAATCAGGAAACAGGCACTTCTTTCCTCTGAGATAAACAGGAAAATCGGCCGCCTCACCAGGTATCAAAATGACTAACAAACGGCTCAAAGGCGCACGCCATCCTGCTAACTTATTTTTTTATTTGCATTAAATATTTTACATAATATATCTTATCCGACATTCATGGAAACTGGCATAGAGGACTATTTTCATTTTGTTAGAAGACGTGGCAAAAATTGGGATTCGGGAGGGAGCGATTAAATTACAGGCCCCCTCCCGCTGGGGAGAGATGAGGAGGAGAATATGGAGGCTTGGCGATACTTATCCCATATCCTTGATCAGATCCTTCAACATACCCTGGGCGACCTTCTCAGGATCCGCTTCGTAGGTACCGTTCTGTACCTGTTCCTTTATCATCCTGATACGTTCTGCCCTTTGGGGGTCCTCGACCTTTACTGCCTCGTTCACACGTTGCAGCATACGAGAACCTGAAGACAATTCAACCTTGTCCGTACCTGCTGATGCACCTGCCTTTTCTGGTCTTGGCCCCTGGTTGTTCTGAGCATTCTGCACATTATTCATGTAGGATGTAACCATTTGAGCCTTCTGGTTCATATCTGAAATCTTCATTGTATCAACTCCATTCAATCCGTCTTGGAACCGTTCTTTGTCGCCTGTCGTTCAATAATATTATAGAGCCTTTCGATTACTTCGTGAACATGTTGGGACGAAAGTTCCTTTATGATTTCCCCTTTATCGGCATCGATGACCCTGAATTTGAATCCCGTGTCCTTTTCCTTGTCAGGAAGGACGTCCAACCTGCCTCCGAATTCCGATTCAAGCCTGTCAATCAGCGCCCGGCTGATATCGTTGCTGGTTGTCCTTCCAGTGGCCCTGGATACAATCTCCCTTGCCACCTTTTCAGTAACCTGCCTCTGTTTCGCCCGGGACGATATGGATATAGAATCAGGACCGGGCGTAACGGCCGCAGGTTTGAACGTTGATAGGCTTCGTCGCTCTATCCTCTGGCCATAGGCTCGAATAACATTTTGTATGTGATAGGATGATATATACATTTCTATAGTGTTTATTGTGGGTTTCTACCCTACATCTTGTTACTATAATCGTCCAGATGCCCCACGAACTTGAATTTTGGAACACACGTAACGACAGCGAATTTTTATCATTATCAAGGGGGATTAAAAACGTGACTAAAGGGTCAAGCAACGGGCCTCATGACAAAAAAGGCTCTTCCCTTATGAACCAGATTTGGTTCTTCCTGATCGGAGTATCCATAATGCTTGCCGGGTTTAGCGGCTCCATGGACAAGATCACCCGGGCATCCTTTGAATCGGCTAAAAATGGTGTCAATCTTGCCTTGGGCCTGATAGGGGCCATGGCCCTGTGGCTGGGTCTTGTAAAGGTGGCTGAGGCGGGCGGGTTAATGGACCTGATAGCCAGGGGAATTCGTCCTATAATGAGACGGCTTTTCCCGGATGTTCCGCCTGCCGATCCAGCCATGTCGGCCATGGTGCTAAACATGTCTGCCAATGCCATGGGGCTTGGAAACGCCGCCACCCCTCTTGGCATCAAGGCCATGATGGCCTTGAACCGTTTGAATCCATGCCCAGGCGTGGCGACCGACGCCATGTGCCTTTTCCTTGCAATAAACACCTCCAACGTGACACTTCTTCCACTTGGGGTAATAAGTGTCAGGGCCGCTGCCGGGGCAAACGAACCAGCAGCCATCTTGATGCCAACCATCCTCGCCACGTCCTGTTCAACCCTCGTGGCCATTGTTGCCGCAAAGATTCTCAAAAGAAAACGACAAGGCCATCCTGTGGAAAAGGTGGGCGGCCCGCCACCCCCTTCAATGAACCATCTGAAAGAAGAACAGGCCTCAACCCCTGATCCGGCCACCAAGGTACCTGATTTCGAACCGGTCAAGGCGTCGCTAGTTCTGGCGGGGCTATCCTCCCTGCTGCTAATGGCGGGTTATAGGATAGTCAGCGGGGCAATGGCCGTTGGGGATATCTCCCATTGGCTTGTTCCCTTCCTGATCCTTGGCCTGGTTGGATATGGATACGCAAAAGGGGTGCCTATCTACGAGATGGCAATAGAAGGTGCAAAGGAAGGATTCAATGTGGCGGTACGGCTTATCCCATTTCTTGTGATGATCCTGGTGGCTGTAGGCATGTTCAGGGCCTCGGGGGCCTTTAAGTTGATGGCATCGTTACTACGTCCATTAACAGACCTTGCAGGGATACCACCAGAGGTAATACCCGTGGCCCTCTTGAGGCCCCTGTCAGGATCAGGGGCCTTTGGGCTGATGAGTGAGATTACAGCCAGGGATCCCAATGGCTTTGCGGCGTTTCTGGCTGCAACCATCCAAGGTTCCACAGAAACCACATTTTATGTTATGGCCGTTTACTTTGGGGCTGTAGGGATCTACAAGGCTAGATACGCTATTGCAGCCGCTTTGATGGCTGACCTGGCTGGATTCTTGGCAGCTGTATTTTTCTGTAAACTTCTATATTGAGCGATCCTAATCAACTGCTTCGGATAGCCTTGTTCCAGGCTTGAATTTTACGACCTTCTTTGCTGGAATCTCGAGAGGCTTACCTGTTTGAGGATTTCTGCCCGTACGTGCCTTTCTCTCAGACACGGAAAAGGTACCAAACCCTATAAGGGTTACCTTGTCCCCTGAGGCAAGGGCATCTGTTACTGCATCCATGAATCCGTTCAAGGCCCTTTCCGCCGCACTTTTGGAAATACCAGCCGCCTGTGCCATTTGATCAACTAACTGTCCTTTGTTCATATGCACCCTCCCAGTTTATAGTAATCTGGATTATTGTGAGCCTTCTTTTAATATGCCATTAAAGTTAGCCTTATACAATCCTTCATCTGCCCTGTCCAGGTAAAATCAAGCAATTTGGCAAATTTCCACCCCTTTGAATCCCAGATCAAAAACCAGCTTCCTGATTTCACTCATATGTGGATCCACATGCCCACGCTCTGCTTTGGTAAGAAACAACCTGGCGGTTCTACTATCCAGGATGCTAAACTTGGCGGTTGTCGCCCCAAGCCTGTGCAGCAACTCTTCTATTGCACTAACCTTACCCAATAAATCCGTTGAAACCGGTATCCCGTGACGAATCCTTGTAGCGAGACAGGATCGACTTTCCCTGTTCCAACTGGAAAGACCGGCCACCTGGCTCAATTCCCTGATCTCGTTTTTACCAAGCCCCGAATCGGCCAACGGGGTCTTTACCCCTAATTGCCCCAGGGCCTTGAGCCCAGGGCGATCCTTCCTGAGGTCATCCGCCTGGGTACCATCCAGCAGGTGATCCAGACCATATCTCTCACATTCACGTTTAAGGAGGTTGTAGATTGCAAATTTACAATAATAACAACGTATTGTGTCGTTTTTTATTATGTCGGCATAGCCTAGCGGATCCCAATCTATGACGCAGAATCTGGTACCGATCTCATCGGCCATGCGAGTGGCCCACTCGAGTTCCCGGTGTGACACAAATACGGATGAAAAAAAGAAGGCGGTAACCTCCCCTGGCCGTGCCCTCTCCGCACTGTACACCAGATAGGAACTATCTACCCCGCCTGAGAACCCTATACCTATCCCACCTCTCAGATCCGTAAGCGTATCGGTCAGGCGTTGAACCTTGATTTCAGTCTCTCGTTTCAATTCTTTCAGAGGGCAGCAGCTCCTGAGGCTGGGCAAGCAGGAATTTACCGGAGGATATCCAGTCTCTTAATATCTGGGCTATCTCCCTGGCCCTGACATAGCTGGAAAGCGGCGCTGTTTTTACCTCCTTGTCCCCAATCCTTATCATACCCGTCTTTAACTGCGCGTATGTCACCTCTTTCAGGCTTCTGCCCTGTCCCCTTGGATAGTCCTTTCCGTAATCCACCACCTGGGTGACTATCTCCTCGTCGGAGACCCCGGTCCTGAAGGCAATCTCCTCATTTAATATGGGAATTGGCACACCAAGCCCCACGGCAAGTGAGCAGCCATAACCAAGAAGACTAACCCCGACAAGCCATCTGGGACTCATGTGTTTCAAGTCCCCCATCACCATGAGCGTACCACCCGGCCGTTTCGGAAGGCCCCTTTCCGTGCGGGGAACTCCGGGGTTATGCTGGGTACCTGCCGCTACCACGTAGCCGGTTCCTCCCCCCAGGAATATACGGGTACCAACGCCAATCGTCTGGTAATACGGATCATTGAAAAGGGGGCTGAGCTGCCCGCTGGTACAGTAATTTGCATTGCCCATTCTGGGCCTTAGCGTACCCATATATGTATAGATGGTTTTGTCCGTAACGTTTACAGCGCAATTATAGTTCTGGTAGGCATTTCTGGGATTGCAAAGCTGGGCAAAGGGCAGATCGGAAAGGGACACCCTCTTATCCAGTGCCTTCCTGGGATAACAATGGGTTCCATAGGCCTCAGCCCTGAGGTGAACCGTCTTCCCTGCCACCAGGTCCTGTATAACGTGTCCTCCACCATACAGGAACTCTCCAGGATATTTAAGGTTCAAGGGGTCATCCACCCTGGGTTCGGTAGCTCCTATGTATATATCCACCGCAGCCAACCCGGCATATGCCGGGACGCCGTTGACCCATACCTGTGACGCCTTGATTCCGGGTACGCTATGACCAAAATTGATGAATGCCCCTGAGGAACACATTGGTGAAAACGTACCGGTAGTTACTACGTCCACCTCCTGAGCAGCCCTTATCTCTCCTTGCTTTCTTACGATTCCAATCATTTCCTCGGCGGTGACCACGACCGCCTTCCCTGAACGAATCTTTTCGTTTATCTCTTCCAGGCTCTTGCTAATCTGATAATGGCTCATCTGAATATCCCGGTCGTTTTTCAGGGCGTTTACATTTTTTTCCACTTTCCCTGCCCTTCAGGATTAGGCAATTGCAGGATTTAGCTCGTATTTCAATCCAGTATTGAAACGACCCTATGCCCCAATGCCTCGATCGCCTCTACTATGGGTTTCAACTCCCCCTTCTCCAACCTGATGTAATGGATCTTTTTCTTGGTTGTCTGTGTCTCCACCCCCACACTCATGACTTTGCCCCCTTCCTGCCTTATTAACCTTAAGATATCATCGATATTTCCAACCCGTTCATCAATGATGACATCTACACGGGAACTTTCCTTCAAAAGACCCAGGAGCTCAATAAAGGCCGCCAGGATATCAGTGATGGTGAGGATACCCACCAATTTTCTTTTTTCAAGTACCGGTAACCCGCCTATCTTGAATTGATGAATCAGTCTTGCAGCCGAATCGACACTGGCATTCGGGTCTATGATTATGGGATTTACGATCATCACATCGGAAACCGATATGTCCTCAACCATCGCCGGGAAAAAATACTGACGCAGATTACTCTCTGTCACAAGCCCTTGCATGGTGCCGTTCTCAATCACCGGCAGGTGCCTTATGGAGTGACGATGCATCAATTCTATCGCCTCCTTGACCGAAGCGTTGGGAGAAACGGTGATCACATCCTTGACCATCCAATTTTTTACCTTCAATTTCCTTTGAAACTCCTGTTACGAAGTAGGCCAGTTGGCGCAAATAGATTGGGATTAAGCTGGGGCTAATCTTATGTCACAGGCAGGGCTATTTCAAGGGAAATTCAAGCCTATCAAATATAGGAATTTTAGTGGAAGCAAACAAGTGACGGGGAATGATCCCTCCCTATTGCCTTATACGATGTCAGACTGTATTTTCCACTCATCCCGTGAGTGGTTACAGCTATCCTATTCGAAACAAGGAGGGATTATTGTATGGCCAGACACAAGAAAATCGAAAGAAGAAGAGAGATCGAAAGAAGACGCAGGCGCAAAAAAAAGAGGATGAAGCTGAGGGCAAAGGGGCTTGTTCCAGGAAGATCATGATTTAAGCTGAAATACAGCCCTGATCTGATGAAGGGCGCATTTAACGACAAATATGCACTTCAACTACCGATGCGCCCTGCCTTTTACAAGCCGGGCAGCGTGAAAATTGCCGCTAGGATTGACAGGGCCTCACTGTGCCCTTGTTTATCATTGCAGCAAGCACCGCTGCCCCGAATCCATTGTCTATATTTACCACTGCAACACCGGTGGAACAGGAATTTAGCATTGTCAGCAATGGGGCCAACCCGTTGAAATTGGCCCCATATCCAGTACTGGTTGGTACAGCTATTACCGGTACGCTGCTAAGGCCCCCGATGAGGCTGGGTAGGGCCCCATCCATACCTGCTATCGCAATGACGACCCGTGCCGCCATAAGCATGTCAAGTCTTCCAAGCAGGCGGTGGACCCCGGCCACACCAACATCGAACAACTCTCTATGACCCTGCCCCATCAGTCTAAGGGTAAGGCAAGCTTCCTGGGCTATCGGCATGTCCGCAGTACCTGCTGCTATGACCAGTATATTACTCGAGGGTGTTTCCTCTACCTGATCCTTGGGAGATACCCAGCTCATGGCACGGGCATCAGGGTGATATTTTATGTCAGGCAACCGGCTGAGGACATATTCGGCCTGCTTTCTTGATACCCTGGTTACCAACAAGGGACCCCCTGTTTCCATCAGTCTACTCATGATCCCGAGCAGTTGCCGGGGTGTCTTTCCCGGTCCGTACACCACTTCCGGAAATCCTTCTCGTAGTTGCCGGTGGTGATCGATACACGCCCAACCGATGTCTTCAAAGGGCAAACGGCGCAGTGCCTCTAAGGCCTCTTCCACCGATATATTACCCGTCTTAACGGATTCCAACAGGGATCGGATGGATCTTTCGTTCATGGCAAATGGTTATCAGGGCGTTAGTCACAAAAAGATATTCGGTGTTTTCCTGCCCAGGGATACCTGCACAAGCAAGAGTTCTCATGAGGTTCAGGCCCTTGGCAGCCTGTTTTTATGTCCCGTGGGTAAAGAAAAGTCAAAGTTACAGGCCGCATGAAGGTTGAGATGATGCGGAAAGGCCCCGGAACGACACTATCTCAGGTATTCCTTCAAGGGTGCCAACTGTCTTTCGAACTGTTCTGCAATCTCTGACGATATTCTGGACCATTCCTGCTCCATGGCGGCTACGGCATTCAGATCAAGCCTCCCTCTTTCTCCCGCAGGTCCTCCGGCACCATATCCTTCCACCCCGCCCTGGGCCTGGACCTGTGCCTTGAATTGCTGTATGTAGCTGTCCATCGTTTGTTCGTAGCCCCTTAACAATTCTTCGATACGTGGAACCACCTGTTGGGCCATGCTACCCTTCAACTCTATCAGTCCCTTCAGTGCCCTCTCAATGGTTCGCCACTGATCCTTGTCCCTGGGCAAGACCACATTTCTCAGGAGGCATTCGGTGGCACCCTCCAGGACATGCCTTATGGCTCTGCCAGGGACATCCTGAAGCCTGTCCTGAAGCCTGTCTACCTTCCCAGCAAGAAACGAAGCCGCAATCCTCTTTCCTTCTTCGTTCCACTTCCTTGATTCAAGTTCCTCAGGCTTCATCTTGCCGAGCTTGTCGGCCTTTTCCATGGCAATTTCAAACGCACTTCTTATTTCACCCATTGTATTTCTCTCCAATGCAATTTAACCTTTAATCCGCTGGCCCATCTGTAGCTGCTACCCCGCCACATGGCCTCGCAAGCACCTCCAGGGTCTAAGCGGGTATACCTGTACCGCTGTGTTGACAGCATAACTTTGTGCCAAAGGGTAATCAAGCCTTGGATGGTCCAGGCCATCCCCAGACCGTGCAGGGACGCTGATACTAACAATCAAACATACCGCAGGAGAAGGTTCTATGTCTGACATGATACAGGATTTCATGGAACAGTTGATGAAGCCGGAAACCTACCCCAACAAGGCAGACATGGTGGAGTTGATCCAGACGCACATATCATGGGTATTCCTCGTGGGAAACAGGGTCTACAAGATCAAAAAGCCGGTAAATTTTGGATTCCTGGATTTTACCACGGTCGAAAAGAGGCACTTCTACTGTCTCGAGGAATTGCGCCTCAACAGAAGGCTTTGTCCGGAGATCTATCTGGACTGTTATTCGATAGGCCTGGGAGACGGCAGGATATTGTTCAATGCCCAGGGGAAAGCGATCGACTGGGCAGTGGTCATGAAACGGATGCCCGAAGAGGGTATGATGCAGCGTCTCATAACCATGGAGGAGATGGATAACCAAAAGATAGACGTCATCACCCGGAAGCTGGCGCCTTTCTATGAAGAGGCCGATGCCGGTCCGGAGGTGGCCAGGTATGGGAACCTCGATGTCATCATACAAAATACAGAGGAAAATTTTGAACAGACCAGGGATTACGTGGGGAAGCTGATAGGACACGATGCCTATGACAAAATATGTGATTTCACCAGGACCTTTGTCCGAAAACACGAAGGGCTGTTCCTTGCAAGGGTGCGACAGGGATGGATAAAGGACGGACATGGGGATCTGTATTCTGCAAATATCTGCTTTGACCTGCCTGAAAAGGATGTCTATATCTTCGACTGCATAGAGTTCAATGACCGATTCAGGTGTGGTGACGTGGCCTCTGACGTAGCATTCCTCGCGATGGACCTTGATTTCAACGGCCTTTTAGTCCTTTCGAAATATTTCCTGAATAATTTTTCGGATAAGATGCATGATCCGGGCCTCCTGGAACTTTCAAGGTTTTATATGTGCTACAGGGCCTATGTCAGGGGCAAGATTGGCTGTTTCACCTGGTCGGATGAGGCTGCCAATGAGGAAACCAGGAACAAGGCCAAGGAACAAGCGGAAGATTATTTCAAGCTGGCACTATGGTATGCCGGTGGGTTGAAACCAGGTGACATATATTGTTTTTTTGGCCTGTCCGGCACGGGCAAATCCACCCTTGCAGAATCCTTCGCCCAGCGCCATGGTTTGCCTGTATTCAATTCAGACCGTATCCGTAAAGAAATGGTGGCCCAGGTACCCGCAACGGAAAGGCACCTTGAACCCTATGGCAGGGGCATTTATGGAAGACAGTTTACACGCAAGACCTATTCGGCGCTCTTGAGATCCGCGGCAAAGAAGATCGTAACCGGCAGGGCCGTGGTGCTTGATGCCACCTACATAGATGATGCGTAAAGGCAAAGGCTCCTGGACCTGTCCAGGGAAGCCGGTTCAAATATATACTTCATCCTATGCAAGTGCCCTGAAGAAGAAATAAAGAGGCGGTTGAACAGCAGAATGACCAGGTACGGTCAGGTTTCAGACGGTCGATGGGAGATATACATGAGGCAGAAAGAG
>JAJRZR010000080.1 GCA_024275145.1 Deltaproteobacteria bacterium
AAGAGATGTCACCTACCAGGCAATCATAAGACCGCGTGACCCTTTTTTAAACAAACCACCAGCCGGCAGGGCGATGAACATGGTTCCAGCATAGCTTTTTTGTACCCTTTTGCCGGCTTTTTTGATCATCCCCATATTATGCAGTTTGAAAGTTTACCGAAGATGCAGGGCGGAAGGGGGTGTAGATGTATTTTAGATACTTCAACCCACTGACAGCGGAGCAGATTAGCTAAGATTGCGAGCTGCATAATTTATGCGTGAAAATACATCCTGCCTTGGGCTGCGGCGTCAAAGCCACGAGCCGTATGAAGGTTCGGCTTAAATGGCTATACGGCACCCCATCGGTTGCCCATTCCAGAACATCCAATGCATATTGGCTGCGAACAGTCCTCCAAAAATTAACAATCCAAACATGGCCAGCAAGGCCATGATAAAGGCAGCCAGTAGGGCGGATCCAAATCCGTCAACCTCAAAATCAGGTACCAGCGCGGCGGTAATGATTATCATGAGGGCATTGATAACCAGTGCAAAAAAACCAAAGGTCAATATGGTAATAGGAAAGGTGAAGAAGAGGAGTACCGGCCTTATAAAGCTGTTTATAAGTCCAAGGACGAGGGCTGCCAATAGCAGAGCACCAGTGCTGCGGGCCCTTACTCCTTTGACAATTTTGGTGGTAATCCATAGGCCGATGGAAGTAACAAACCATATAAAAAAAATTTCAAACATAGCAATGTCCTTTATTCGTTATCATGTGATCCCCCAAACCGCCGACCAGGCTGCAAAACGGTCTGTGTAGCATATAAAAATACCTTAATGGGAAAACAATGGATAGGCAAATAATTTGGGATAGCCTGTCCACTAGAGGTATTTATTGTGCTGCCGTATGATATGGTATTGCAACGGAAGTGTGTTGTAAGTTGACAAAAAACCAGAATATTGCATAATAAAAATATATTCTCTATCAAAAGGAAGGGGGGATAAACATGAAGGTAGAATGTTGACGAAACATCGTCTTGTCTGTTGGTTCTTATTTTCCATATCATCCTGATGAATAGGAATGTTGCATGGCCTTAATGGATAAACCTGTTTTATCTTGAGGAGGGGAGAATGCAAGGATCGAGATCGTCGTATCAATGGTTTTTTTTCTCTATCTTTTTGACGGCCTCCATTATAATGGCCTCTGCAAGCAATACCGGTGCTGCTACCTACAAATGGTTACAGCCTTACGATTTGGAGAATGGATATGACATAGCATCCAATATTTATGGTACGGCTGGGACTTATCAAACTTATCACGTGGTGGCCGACGATTGGAAGTCTGCCGACGATTTGCCGGTAAGCGATTTTCATTGGTGGGGTTCTTATTGGGAAAAGACAGGGAACGGATTGGTTCCCTATACCGGTGAACAGGATCCCTATTACCTTACGGGCAGTTCACCCCAATTTTATCTTCGTATCTACGAAGACATACCTGCAGATCAAAATATCCCTTATAGCCATCCGGGCAAGTTGCTCTGGGAAAGGCCTACTGCCTTTACCGGGATCTTCGTGGGCCATGAAAAAAATCCCGATGCAGGCGGTGCCTCAAAATTCGAATGGAACCTGAGCTATTGGGAAGAACAGAAGTGGTTCAAACCTGATAAGGATACTACATACTGGTTTAGCGTTTACCAGGACCTCGGGCCAAATGATAAATACGTTTGGGGTTGGGAGACATCCTCAGAACATTGGAACGATAGCGCCACTTATTGGGATGGTACAAAATGGCATGAGGTGACACCCACGGCACAAACCGATATGGCTTTTGGGCTGACTACCGTTCCCATACCAGGGGCAATCTGGCTCCTGGGAAGCGGCCTTATTGGTGTTATGGGTTTGTCAAGGAAGAAGTCAAGCCATTTGTAATCCTTAAGATCTTCATGCGGTCCGTGTATCCCTCTATTCCTGTACTGCTCCCCGGGGTATGAAAATACTGCCCTGGGGAGGGATACGTTTTCATGGCCCTTTAGACAGTTGAAGTGCAAATTCAGGCTAACTAAAGGAACGGGGTGGGTTCACAGAGCCCCAGGCAAACCATATCTTCATGGATGATTATCAAATCCCGTTCCAACAGGCACTCGCACACATAGAGTCACTAGGCCCGGACAAGACGAAGACGGTATGGGTTCCCCTTGATAGGCTGGTTGGTCGTATACTTGCCGAAGATATCGTTTCAAGGCACAATTCTCCCTCGGTTCGTTCATCCCTCAAGGACGGCTTTGCCGTTATTTCATCCGATCTCAGGGGTGCCTCCCCGGCTACGCCTGTAAAACTCAATGTGGTGGGTACTGCCCTGGCTGGTGAATCCCCTTCGGTAGGCATTGGCGCAGGACAGGCCATAAGAATCATGACAGGCGCAATGATTCCCAAAGGTGCCGATGCGGTACTAGCCTCTGAATTTACTGTGCAGACAGGCACCAGGGGACAGATCCTGGCAATAGCCACGGCCCCTGAAGATAAAAACATACTGGACACGGGAACCGACGTGCATGAAGGCCAGCCCCTTGCAAAAAGGGGAGAGACTGTGGGGCCGTCCCTGATTGCCTTGCTGGCAGGGGCAGGTGTCGAAGGTGCCAGGGTGTATGAGCTTCCAAGGGTGGCACTTCTTGCTACTGGAAGCGAAATCGTGGACCTGGGCACCTGTCCCGGTCCTGGGGAGATCTTTCCGAGCAACCAATATACGGTTCTTGCATGGCTGAAACGCTGCGGAATCGAGGCTCGGATCTTCATCACGGACGACGAGGGGAAAGGCCTTGAGTCCAGCATTTCCGGGTTGTTGAAGGAATTTGATGTCTTGATTACTAGCGGTGGATTGTTGGACGGGGATAAGGACCTGGTTTTGAAGGCCATGGAGAGGATAGGGACACGTTATTTTTTTAACAGGGTCAGGATGGGACCCGGCAAAGGGGTTTGCATGGGCAGGCACGGCGACACGATAGTGTTCAATCTGCCTGGAGGGCCGCCATCGAACTACCTTTCCTTTTTGCTTTTGGCATTGCCTGGAATACTCAGGCTCGCTGGCCGGTCCAATCCTTTTCTTCCCCTTGTCAAGGTATGGCTTGCCAAAGGAATCCAGGGAAGGCGCGAATGGACCCAGTTTGTATTCGCAACCATACATGTGTCAAATGGACGAATAGTGGCAACGGAATGCAAGATAAGAAGTCGGCTTGCAAGGATAGCCCTGGCCGATTGCGTCATAGATATCCCTGAAGGTGTGGAGAGGCTGGAAGAAGGCACCCTGGCAGAGGCCTATTTGATAAGGCCTCTACCCGTCTGATCATCATCGTCTGGCCCAATCCGATATGATCTACATGGGTTCTATATAGATCTCCACCCGGCGATTCAACTGGCGGCCAGCAGCGGTTTCGTTGCCTGCCCGTGGACGGCTTTCACCATAGCCTACAGTGGTTATCCTGCCCGGCGACACCCCTTTCGATATCAGGAGATTTGCCACTGCCTGGGCCCGTCTTTTGGACAGACGGAGGTTATATCCTTCTGGTCCCCTGCTATCTGTATGGCCCTCCACACGAATCTTGGTATCCGGGTATTCCGTCAGTACCCTGGCCAACCGGTCTATCTCAGGATAGGCCCCTGGCTTGACTATACTGGAGTCAGTGTCGAAGAAAAAATCGCTTTTCAGTGTAACCTCAAGTACATTACGGCTTCTTTGTACAGAGGCAGCAGTGGATGATCCTACTGCCTGGCGCAGTGCCTGCTCCTGCTGATCCATATATCGGCCTATCCCTGTGCCAGCTAAGCCACCGATGGCAGCACCTATTGCCGCCCCTTCTAGGGTTGCCTTTGTATCGTGGCCTATGGCCTGACCTACAATGGCACCGGCGGCCGCTCCTGCAGTAGCTCCGTAAGCAGCGCCTTGTTGAGTATGGGTCTGGGGCGCGGCACAGGCCCCTAGAAGTAGCGCCGATGCAACGATTGCCATCAATCTAAGAAATAAGAAATGCCTTGTTTCTCATAGAACCTCCTGTATGTTATCCTCTGCCTTCGGGTGGCCGTCTTGAAAACAACCTGTTTATAATTTGGGATCATAAGCCATGGCTATTGT
>JAJRZR010000081.1 GCA_024275145.1 Deltaproteobacteria bacterium
CTGGCAAATGTATCGCAACCCTGTCCCAGTTCCCTTTGGTTGAACGTGGCCTTTTTGTGGTTATGCACGTATTCGATCGGATCTTCAAGGGTTACGACATGCAGCTCCTCCGTGCTATTGATCTCGTCGAGGATGGCCGCAAGGGATGTCGTCTTACCGGTACCAGTGGCACCGGTGAACAGGATAATGCCGTTCTTTTCAGTGGCCATCTTCCTGAAACAGTCAGGCAAATCAAGCTCCGAGATGGTCGGCACCTTCGATTCCAGCTTGCGCATGACAATGCTATAGGAACCCCTTTGGGAAAAGATATTGACACGAAATCTGGGGCCATCCTCCAAATTGTAGGAAAAATCGCAGGAACCATGGGAAAATAGGTCCACCAGAAGGCGCCTGTCATTGTCTATGAGGCAGAGCGCCAATTGCTCGGTCTGAAAAGGTGTAAGCACGCCGGTAACAAGATCCAGTTTAACCTTGTGAAGCCTGCCATCGGCAGCCACCTGGAACGGACGGCCTACCGTAAAGTTGAGATCGGAGATCCTGGGATGTGAACTCAGCATCTCCTTTAGCACCTGGTCGAGTTCCGCCTTCCTCATTACTAACCTACCTCCGTGAAATCGGCAGGGGCACTCCTGGCAAACGGCTTGAACTTGCCCTTGTCAACGCACTTGTTATAGGCCTCATCCGGATCTATCCATCCCTTCTGAAGCAGATCCATGATGGCGTCATCCAGGGTCTGCATGCCAAACTTCTTACCGGTCTGCATGGATGACGGTATCTGGTAGGTCTTCCCCTCCCGGATCAGGTTCCTGACCGCCGGTGTGGCGATCAATATCTCAAAGGCCACGCAGCGGCCCTTCACGTCTATCCTCTTGAACATGGTCTGGGAGATCACCGCCCTCAATGCATCTGCAAGGGTGGCCCTGACCTGCGGCTGCTGATGGGTCGGGAAGATCTCTATGACCCTGTCAACCGTCTTGGCGGCACTTATGGTATGCAGTGTTCCCATCACCAGATGACCTGTCATGGCAGCCTCGATGGCCAGGGAAATCGTCTCAAGGTCCCTCATTTCGCCCACAAGGATTATGTCTGGATCTTCACGCAGGGCACCCCGGAGTGCCGCGCTGAAGCTCTTGGTATGGGTGCCGACCTCCCGATGGTTGACAAGACACGACTTGCTTTCGTGTACGAATTCTATTGGGTCCTCCACCGTAATGATATGGTCCCTCCGGTTACGGTTGGCGTGGTCTATGATAGCTGCGAGGGTAGTTGACTTCCCGCTTCCTGTAGGGCCGGTAACCAGGACAAGCCCCCTTGGCAGCATGGCCAGCTTGGTCATCACCTTGGGCAATCCAAGTTTTTCCGCACTCAGGATCTCACTGGGGATCTCCCTGAAGACCGCCCCCACCCCGTTTTTCTGCATAAAAAAGTTGGCCCTGTACCTGGCAAGGCCTGGAATCTCGTAACCAAAGTCGACATCACCTGTTTCCTCAAAATGCTTTATCTTTTCCTCTGGGGCGATCTCATAGAGCATGGATTTCAACTCATCATTGTCAAGGATCTTGTATTTAACCCTCTGAAGATCACCCCGTATCCTGAGAATCGGAGGGGCGCCTGCTGCCAGATGGAGGTCAGAGGCGCCTTGGTCGTGTAACAGCTTGAAAAATGCGTCTATTTTTGCCATAAAATAATGTCCTATTTCTCCTGCTCAGGTACGGATCAAGCCCTCTTCCTATTTAATCGGCCTTGCTGACCGAAAGATTAAGTTCTTGACACCTCCCTATTCAAGGATACGGGAAAATGACACCGTTCAGGCCATTGGAAATTTGACCGCAAGGGATCAGACATGTTTATCTTTCGAGCAGCCGCACTGCATGAAGGCCCACGGCCTGGCGTGAAAACACATTGTCCCAAACATCCATGCAGCCCGTCCCCCTGAAGCCGCATTCCAGGGGCATTTTTACGCCAGAATTTTATGGCAAAATTTTTGCAAAAAAATTAGAATTCTGGTCTGATCAAGCAGGCCCCTATAGGTAAGTACAGGCCCGTCCTTGGGCTACATATTTGGATTCATGCCTGCCCTACCCTTGTCAGGTACCCCAGGGGCATGAAAATACGGCCCTGATGGAGGGGCATTTTCACGCCAGATAAGAGAGGAAACTGGAAATGAGAGAAGGAGACGCCCCTGCAATCCGCCTCAAGGGGGTTTCGAAGAGATTCGGCCTGGGCAACCTGGCGCTAGCGGACATAGACCTGGAGATAGCGAAGGGAGAATTCGTTTTCCTCACAGGCCCAAGTGGTTCCGGTAAAAGCACACTCCTGCGCCTGCTCTTCTGTGCAGAAAGGCCGACCAGCGGCGAAATATCGGTAGATGAGATGAATATAGGCACACTGTCAGGTGCCCAAATCCCACTGCTAAGACGAAAAATTGGCGTAATCTTTCAAGATTTCAAGCTATTGAACAATTACACGGTATTTGAAAACGTTGCCCTGGCCCTTGAGGTCATAGGGCTGAGACCTGACCAGGTAAAAAAGAGGGTCAAACAGGTGATAGAAGGCGTAGGCCTTGGCACAAAATTAAACAGGAAGGCGGTTCAGCTGTCCGGCGGGGAGCAACAACGTGTTGCAATTGCAAGGGCCGTAGTAAACAGGCCTCCCATCATCCTTGCGGATGAACCCACCGGCAATCTGGACAATAAACGTACCGAGGAAGTGATGCTGCTCATGGAGGAATTAAATGCAAGAGGGGCTACCATCCTGTTTGCGACCCATGACGAACGCCTGTATCAAAACACCCACAGGAGAGTAGTCCGGCTAGAAGACGGTAAACTGGAAGCTGCCCAATGATAATATCAATATCCCTAAGACGGGCACTGGCGGACATCAGGCAACATTTTCCTACACAGATAATGACCACCATGGTTGTCAGCCTTTCCCTGCTCATCCTGACATTTTTCTGCCTGTTTTCTATCAACCTTCAGCACTTCGTCGAAAGATTCGGCAACGAACTAGGCGTCGTTGTATTTCTGAAGCAGGGCATTCCCCAGGAACGTATACCCATCCTTTATCAGAAAATAACCGGATTGAAGGGAGTCGAGGCCGTAAAATACGTATCCCCTGAAGAGGCATTCAAAAGGTTGCAATCCTATCTCAAGGACGAAAGAGAGGTGCTCGAAGGGGTCGATCCCAGGTTCCTACCTCCATCCTTTGAAATCCAGGTTAATCGTGCCGTTTTCAATCTGGCGCGTATAAAGCAGGTAGCTGGAGAGATTGAACAATGGCCAGAGGTATCCAAGGTCCAGTATGGCCGGGAATGGATAGACAGGCTTGAGGCCTTTTCAGGAATAGTAAGGAAAATAGTAGCGATCAGCGGCCTGCTACTCATGCTGACAGCCGCCTTTGTGGTGGCCAATACGATCAAGTTGACCGTTTACGCCCGACAAGAGGAACTGGAAATCCTGAGACTCGTAGGGGCCACGAATTCCTTTATCCAGGGCCCGTTCCTGATCGAAGCGTTCCTGCAGGGGCTTGCCGGATCGGGCATAGCATTGTCGATAGTATTTGGAACCTATGCCTACCTCGAAAAGATGCTTGGAGCCTCTTCCATGTTCAAGAACTTCGAGCTGTCCTTTCTCCCATGGCAATACGTGGCCGCCATAATCTCAAGCAGTGTAATCCTCTGTGTGATGGGAACAGCACTTGCCATGCGGAGGTTCCTGAGATTGTGATCCAAAGGCCACCTATTCTACTCGTCTTTGTTCTAATTGGAATCCTGTGGCCAACCCTGGCCCCTGCCAGGCAGAATCTCATACAAAATGAACTATCCTCGCAGAAACGACGCCTCAGGTCCCTGGAAACAGACATAAGACGCAACAAGGCGCAGGCAACAAGGGTCGAGGCGGAAAAAAGGGCAGTGCTGAACAAACTGAAACTATTGAACAAACGCATAGCCCTTCAGTGGAGGAAACTGGACCAGGCAAGGGCGGAATGGACGAAGACCGAGCTTGAACTGGTTGATCTCAGAAAGGGCCTCAATGACAAGACCAAGGCCCTGGACACACTTAGAATCCAGGTGGAGCAAAGGCTTAAGGCCCTGAGGGAGATGGGGACAATGGGCATTCTCAATGTACTGTTCGATGCCCATACATTGCCCGAACTGCTTTCCAGACAGACATTGTTGAAGATCATCCTTGAGCATGACAGGAAGCTCAGGGCCAGATACAAGAATGAACTAAGGCAATATGCGGCAAGGGAAAAGGGGCTCCAGGAAAAACAAAGACAGCTGAAGGAACTGGTCAAGAAGATAGAGGCAGAGGCCCTGGTCCTGGAAGAACGCAAACAGGAACGAACCGCATTCATCGAAGAGTTGCGTTCACAGGGAGATAGGTATAAAGGAATTCTCCGCTAGCTTGAAAAGGCCAAGACCTCCCTACAGGAGATTATTGCCAGGCTTTCCCGGGAAAACCCTGGCAGAAAACAGGCCGTGAACAGCAAGGCAGCCCTTTTCGATTTTGCAGCCCAAAAGGGAAGGCTCACTCCACCTGTTGCCGGGCAGGTTTCTGTCCCTGTACAAAAGGATGGTCACAAGGCCCCGGGGGTGATATTCTCCTGTCCTGCCGGCACGGAAATCAGGGCTATCTTCGACGGAACAGTCATCTTCAATGACTCTATCGAGGGATATGGCAACGTCATAATATTGGATCATGGAAACGGCTACCTCAGCCTGACTAGCCAGGGGATGACCTTCTTCAAGGATGTCGGGGCCCACGTTACCGAAGGGGAGATAATAGGCCTTACAGGTGGCGGTGTATGGGCCAGGGAAGGCATATATTTTGAAATAAGGCATGGAGAAAATTATTTGAATCCATTAAAATGGCTGGATTTAAGAGGGCTTGAGGTCAGGGACTGATTCCATGTAAGGCTGCATCCTTCCCCATGGCCACCATCTGGATAGATTTTGGCCAAAAGACTTTCATGGGGCTTGAAACTCATGATCCCAACTGCATAATTTATCGTGAAAAGGCCCCCTTCATCAGGACCGTATTTTCAAGCCCTGGAGTGCGGCGTCGGAAGGTAGAGGCCGCATATGAAGGTTTGGGATGATACCGCAGCTACGGACATGAAAAGGCAACCCGCGAGGGAATGTACTTTCACGACAAAAAAACAAACTACATGCATCCGGAGATCTGATACCATGAAACCTTTTTACAGACGACATCTATGGCAGACCATCTCAGCGCTTGCCTTAATCTTTGTCCTCATAGGAGGATACCAGGCCCTGCAGATCGCATCCGCCAAGGAAGACGGGGTATATTCCCAGCTCAAGCTTTTTACCTCGGTGCTGGATCTTGTGGAAAGAAACTATGTAGAGCCGGTAAAACCACAAAAGCTCATTTATGGTGCCATACAAGGGATGCTGAGTTCCCTGGATCCCCATTCCTCCTTCTTGAGACCTGACGATTTCAAGGAATTGCAGGTGGAAACCAAGGGCAGCTTTACCGGCATAGGTATCGAGATTACCCTCAAGGACGGCATACTGACCGTGGTATCACCGATTGAAGGGACACCCGCCTTCAAGGCCGGCCTTAAGGCCAATGACAAGATTTTGAAGATCAATGGGAAGACTACCAAGAACATGACCCTCATAGAGGCGGTAAAGCTCCTTCGTGGCCCCAGGGGGACCAAAGTCACCATATCCATTTTCAGGAACGGCTGGACTGGATTGAAGGATATCGTCCTTACAAGGGACGTCATACCCATAAAGAGCGTACGTTCCAGGCTGCTTGAGGAAGGATACGGTTACGTCAGGATAACAAATTTCCAGAACAAGACAGACCCTGACCTTGAAAAGGCCCTGGACAAACTTGAAAAGGAAACCAAGCTCAAGGGCCTTGTAATAGACCTTAGGAACAACCCTGGCGGGCTCCTGAACCAGGCGGTCAAGGTGTCGGACGAATTTCTCGACAGTGGCCTCATAGTCTATACAAAAGGCCGCATCCCCCAACAGAACATGAAATTTGAGGCCCACCCCAACAAGCATCACCATGATTATCCCCTGGTAGTGCTGGTCAACGAAGGCAGCGCCAGTGCCTCGGAGATCGTTGC